>CBFDAY010000023.1:0-15633 GCA_965602895.1 uncultured bacterium | reverse complement strand
GAAGAACCGCTCACCGGACACTCGCTCGAAACCGGCTCAGGCCTGGACACGTTCCACATCGTCGCCTTTACGATCTCGTTCGAGCTGGACTATCCCAACGTGCTCAAGGCGCTGATTGCGGCTCGAATTCCGCCTCGAAGCGCCGACCGCGACGAATCCCACCCGCTCGTCATTGCAGGCGGCCCATGCATCTTCTCCAATCCGGAACCGCTGGCCGACTGCTTCGATCTGTGCGCCGTCGGCGAAGGCGAGGAGCTTGTCCATGGTATCCTCGACACTTTTGCCGCGGCACGCGAACGCAGCCTCGACAGGCCTTCCATGTTGCTTGCGCTTTCGGATGTTCCCGGGGTGTATGTTCCGTCGCTCTTTGGGCCGGTTTACTCGGACGACGGGCATTTGGCAGGCATGGAGGAAACGCATGGACGCAACCTGCCGGTGAACGCCAGCGTTGTTTCCGACCTTGACGCTCACCCATGCCATTCCGCCGTGGTTACACCGGCGACCGAGTTTGCGGGCATGTTCCTGATTGAACTCGGTCGGGGATGCCGTCGCGGGTGCAGGTTCTGCTCGGCCTGCCATATATATTTGCGACGGGAGCGCTCGCTAGAATCGCTCAAGGAGCAAATCCTGCAAGGAAAAGCCCTCTCCGACAGGGTAGGGCTGGTGACGTCGGACCTCGCCGATTATCCGAGCCGGAGCGAATTGATCGATTTCCTGTTGAATAACGGGCTGGGTTTTTCGGTCTCATCTGTGCGGGCCGACGCCATCACGGACGACCTGCTGGAGGGCATGAGCAGAAGCGGGCAGCGGACGCTCACGCTCGCGCCGGAGGTCGCCACCGAGAAGCTGGCTGCGTTCACAGGCAAAAGGATCACCGCCGAGGCGCTGCTCGGGGCCGTCGATAGGGCCCTCAAACGAAAGATAATCAATTTCAGGCTCTACTTCATGATAGGTTTCCCCGGCGAAAGCGATGACGACGTCGTCGCGATAGCAAATCTTGCCTCGGACGTTCAAGGCGTGATGCAGCAGGCGGCCCCGGCACTGAAAAGAATCGGCAAATTGACCGTCAGCGTTAATCCCTTTGTTCCCAAGCCTTTCACGCCCCTGGAGGCTGCAGCCTTCGCAGGGGCGGAGACGCTGTCAAGGCGCGTGAAGATATTGCGGGAGCGCCTGGCCCGCGTCGGCAACACGCGCCTGGCGGTGGAGAGCCCCCGCATGGCGCGGCTGCAGTGCGCATTCGCCCGTGGCGACAGGCGGGCGAGCCGCCTCGCGGAGGCTATTGCCGAAGGCAGAACGGCATCGCAGGCGATGCGCATGTTTGGAAACGAGGTGGAGCGATTCACCTGTGCACAGCCCGAAGGCGGCGCGGTTCGTCCATGGCATACGATCGAGCCCCCTGCGGCCCGCAGGAAAAAGGGCGGAGGAGGGCGTTTGAATTGAGACGCAAACCATCATTTGTGCTCATGATATTCATATTGCTCACGGGTTTCATGTCGGGTTCGACGCAGGGCGCCGAGAGCGACGAAGCCATCTCCAAGGTGAAGCTCACGCAGGAATCGCTGCCTTCGAACATGAAGATCGCCGAAGAAATATCCGCAACCAGGGATCAGCTCTTCAAAATTCGCATGAAAATGGGCTTTCCCCTGACCGCCCTCCTTAACCAGGTGATAATCTACGACGCACATCAGGCACAGGTGAACTATATGGCGGTCCCCGACGAAAAATGGACCTATTTTGGACATTCCAAGCTCGTAAGCAGCGAAGGCCGCAAGAGTCTTATTTTTGAAAAAAACGGCGTGCTCATTCAAATGGCCGCCACGACGGAAGAGTTGGAGGACCGGCTTGTCCGGTTGCTTCGCATTGATCGGCTTCAGACAGTCAAGATAAAGCTCCACCGCCTGCCCGAAGATTGGGCCCTGATGAACGATAGGTTCCTGAAAGACGAGGATTTGCGCGGGCTGGAGCAAAGAAGCGGCGCGCGAATCCGGCGCGGTATCGTGCAGGACATGATAATCAACCGCAGGAAAGTGGAAATAGGATACTATGACTGCGGCACGGAGCAATCGGCCGAACTTGTCGGACAAAACCTGGCCAACAGTGCAAAATCCATGGTGAAACGACTGGTCACCGGCAGCGGGCCGATTGTTGTGCTGGTGGAGTCATCGTCCGCGGAATTAAACGAGTATGTAATGGCCTTTGTCAACTGGTGATCTTCAACCGACGCACATCGGCCCGGCCGAAAATCTGACGAGCCGCAATGCCTTGCTCGAAAAGGTGTTACAGGAGGAAAACGAGGCGCCTCACGGTTGAATTCAGACCCTTTCTGTGCTATTATATGGTGATAGGATGGGTAAGAAGATCATTGCAGTCAATCGCAAGGCAAGGAGGGACTACGAAATAATCGAGTCTCTTGAGGCCGGTATGGTGCTGAAGGGGACCGAGGTAAAATCGCTTCGCGAGGGTCGGATAAATTTCAAGGACAGCTATGCCAAAGTGCAAGATGGAGAGGTGTTTCTCGTAAACGCCCACATAAGCCCATACTCACACGGCAATTTGCAGAATCACGACCCGTTGCGCGAGCGAAAATTGCTGCTTCACAAATCGGAGATCAAGCGCCTGACTGGAAAAACCGTGGAGAAGGGCCTGACTCTCGTCCCGCTCAGCGCCTATTTCGTAGGCGGCCGCGTCAAGGTGGAGCTCGCGCTCGCCCGCGGCAAAAGGCGCGGCGACAAGCGGGAGACGATAAAAAGGAGAGATGCCCAACGAGAGGTGGAAAGAGAGCTTAAGCTCAGGCAGTATTGATTATTCAATCTGCGGGGGCGCAATGGGTTCGACGGTGATAGTCGTATCCCGGGTTGCATGCCGAGCTCCCCGTACACTCGTTAAACGGACGGGAACCAAAATGTAACTGCAGAGCATCAGCTCGCAATGGCTGCTTAAAGAAGCGGCCCGGTCCTCTCGATCCCTCCCGCGGGTCGGGAAAGACCGTCGAAAAGCGGGATAGCGCCGGCGGAGCGCCCGTGCCGCAGGTGCGAAACCCTTCGGGCTGGCGACTGATAAATCCTTCTCGCGGGAGTTATCGGCCGCGAGATCAAAACGCGAGATAAGCATGTAGACGCCCGTGAGACGGTATTATCGGACGGGGGTTCGATTCCCCCCGCCTCCACCATAGCCCAAAACGGTCATCGGCCCGGCCGACAGGAAAGAGACAGATTGCGCAGAAAAGGTTACAGGTCGGCTTTTCATTCGAAGCCCAAGGCTGCGACTATCCTCTTGGCGCTGGCGTGTATCGTCGGGCTTTGCGCCTCTGCGCACTCCCAGACCCTTTCGAAAACCGATTCTTCTCCGGGAAAAGTCCTGCTTCCCGAGGCCGCCCGCCATTTCGGCGCGACGACCTCCTGGAAACCCGACGAATGGAAGCTTTCGCTCATCCATGGGGATCACCGCGCGGAAATCCTGATTGGCGGCGACCGCCTTATGGTCGATGACTATTTAATTGCGCTTTCAACGCCCGTAAGGGCCGAGAACGGATCCGTCACGATGGCGCTCGCAGATTCGGCGGAGCTGTTCTCGCGCCTGCTGGGACGCGAGGTGACCGAACACGAAATCTCTTCGGCGGGCCTTGTCCTCCAACCACAGGCCGCAGCCGTCGAAAAGAGCCTTATCAAGAGCGTCCGCTACATATCCTATCCCCGCTTCACTCGCATCATAATCAACGTCTCAGGCGACCGAAGCACGAAGGACCTGGACGTCAGGCTGCTCGAAGGGTCGAAAACCATCACCGTCGAGCTTCCACATTCCCGATTCATGCAGTCGACGGAACCCATCGAAGTCGGCGGCCGCATCGTGGACCTTATTGAGTTCGTCCAGACGAGCGTCGACGCCAAGCTAATACTGAGAACCGTTCCCGAAGAGCCCAAGTATGAAATACAGAAACACGACGATCCCCCCAGGGTGGTTGTCGATGTGAGGCCCGCATCCCCGACGATTGTGACGGATTTCCTGGCCACTCCCCCACTGCCTGTCAAGCCCAACGGATGGGCCGAGCCCGAGCCCCTCAGTCCGGGCAGGCGGTTCCCGTTCACCACGATCGTCATCGATCCGGGACACGGCGGCAAAGACAACGGAGCCCGCGGGCGCGGGGGACTCTACGAAAAGGATGTCACCCTGCGGATTGCGCTTAAGCTCAAGGAACTCATTGAACGAGAGGCCGGCATGAAGGTCATCCTGACGCGCAACGGTGACTATTTCGTGCGCCTCAAGGAGCGAACGGCCATTGCCAATCACGCCAAGGCCGGCATGCCCGCCGATCTGTTTATCAGCATCCATACGAACGCCCACAAGAGCCAGAAGGTTGGAGGTTTCGAGTCGTTCTTTATTTCGGACGCTATGGATCCCGACTCCGAGGCGACGGCGGCCCTGGAAAACGCGGTAATAGAACTTGAGACAGATACGGACGACCCGGGCTTGGAAGCCCTCACCCCGATCCTGTGGGATCTGCAGTACACGGAGTTTGTCGCCCAGAGCAGCGAACTCGCGTCCATGGCACAGCGGGAGCTGGCCGTGCGGCTCAACACGCGCAACCGAGGCGTCAGGCAAGGGCGGTTCATCGTACTGGCCGGTGTGGCCATGCCGGCGATACTGGTCGAAGTAGGGTTCATCTCCAACCGTGTGGAAGAAGCAAAAATGAAGACGGCCGATTTTCGGAATAAATGCGCAGAAGCACTGGCAGCGAGCGTATCGGCCTTCAAGAAGCGCCGCGACATCAGGTTGGGGCTCTTGAAAAAGGAATAGCGTCGCTTTATGAAGCAGCGTTCCGTGAAAATAGCGCTGGCGGCCGTATGGGCGGTCGTCGTCGTATTTCTGGTCGTATTCGGGCTGAAACTGTTCAGTGATTTTGTGCTCGTTCCGCGCCAGACGACCCTGCTGCCCAGGCCATCGCCGTCTCCCAGGCGCGAGCAGCGCGAGATCAAGGTTTACTTCGCCGACAAAGAAGCCGCGAAATTGGTTCCGGAGAAGCGCCTCGCCAAGCTCGGCGCCGGACCCGCGGCCGATGCCGAAACGAGTATCGGGGTACTTATCAAAGGCCCGCGATCGGCCGCCCTCTTGCCGACGATTCCCCCGGACACGCAACTGCTCAACGCGTACGCGCTGGGCGACATGCTCGTTCTGGATTTCACCAACGAGCTTCAGATGAACCATACAGGGGGTTCAACCGGTGAACTGCTGACCGTGTACTCTATCGTCAACACGATAGCGCAGAACCTCGGCGGCATCCGTAAGGTTCAGATGCTGGTGGAAGGAGAAGAAATAGAAACGCTGGCGGGGCACCTTGACCTCACAAAACCCCTTTTCCCGGATATGAAGTGGTTGGCGGCTTGATCATGTCGTGCGACCTCGAGCCCTGCGGGTTAAACCGACCGATAGGAAACCGGAAAGGCGGTGTGTTCCGGACCCGACCTGACCGAGCCATCCGGACCGGCCTGGTTTCTCCTCTCAATGTGGCGCTGGAACAGCCTACCCGAAGCCCAAGTTCGTCGTACGGAGACCTATGCCCAAGATAAGCCTCGGTAAAGGCGCAAGACTCGCGGCTCTCGCCGCCATACTTGTCGCGCTGTTCACGGGCGTCTATGGCGCGACCTACCTCATGTTCGGGGGGCATAAGGATACCTTGTCCCCGGCAAGGGAAATCGACTCCATCATTTCCGCAAATCTGGCGATTCAGGAGCTGTATTCGCTGGAGTTACGGAAAAACTACGTCACCAAACAGAGCGGAGAGCGCGTCTGGGAACAGATTGAGGTTATTGCCGAAGTAGATAAGACCCAATCTCTGGCGAACCTGAGCGAGAGCCTGGAAGCGAAACTTGACCGCCCCGCCTTCAATATTGTCGAGGAGACAAGAGATTCCGATCCCGCATTCGTCGAAAAATATATCTCGATATACTGTGACGACCTGCTTGTCTATCAGCTGCTTCTAAGGCAAAATCGCGCGACGCCCGCAGCGGCAAAGGCCATCCCCGAAGAGGTCCCTCCGGGGCCGGGACGCCCCAAGGTTGCGCTCATAGTGGACGACGTCGGCTACGACCTGGAGCGGGCGCTCAAATTGCTCAACCTCCGCCGCCCGATGAGTATATCGATATTCCCGAAGCTGAAATACACCAGACACATAGCCGAAGTGGCCCATGATCTGGGATACGAGGTTATGATGCATTTGCCCATGGAGCCGGATGAAAAGCTGAGGCGCAATCCGGGTTTTATTACGACCGACATGACCGAAGAGGAGATGTACTGGGTCCTCGACAGGAATCTCCAGTCGATCCCGTTCGTCAGCGGAGTCAATAACCACCAGGGCTCGATGATGACGCGCGACGCCGAGGCCATGGCGCGCGTCATGAAATATCTCGCGAAAAAAGATATGTTCTTCATCGACAGCCGTACCACCAGTGAATCGGTCGCGTACAAGGTTGCCAAGGAACGTGGACTTCGCGCCGCCGAGAACGATCTGTTTCTCGACAACGAAAAAGACGTCGAATATATCAAAGAGCGGATCGAACTGCTCATCGAGGAAGCCAAACAGAAGGGCAGGGCCATAGGCATTTGCCATGTGCATCCCGCAACCACGCAGGCGCTTCATGAGATGTTTCCCGTCATGGAAGAGCAGGGAATCGAGCTTGTTTTTGCCTCCGATCTGGCCGAATAGGACGGGCCGATGCTGATCTTGGGGATAGAGACATCTTGCGATGAGACCGGCGTCGCCATCGTCGAAGACGGCGCCAACACGCTGGCCAACGAGGTTGCCTCGCAGATACCGCTCCACGCCCGATTCGGGGGAGTCGTCCCCGAAATAGCCTCGCGGGCGCACCTCAATGTCATCGTCCCGATGCTGCGAGCGGCCCTTGCAAAGGCGGGGTGCTCCCTGGGCGACGTCGACGCCATAGCGGTGACGGCCGGCCCCGGCCTCGTGGGGTCGCTGCTCGTGGGCCTCAGCTTCGCCAAGTCGCTGGCATACGTCGAGGGCAAACCGCTGGCGCCGGTGCACCACCTCGAGGGCCACATATTCGCAAACACCCTCGTGGATTCCGATCTGCGCTTTCCGTTTGTCGCCCTCGTTGCATCCGGCGGACACACCGAACTGATCGAATGCAGGGCCCCGCTCCATTATCGCATTCTCGGCCGCACGCGCGACGACGCGGCGGGGGAGGCCTTTGACAAGGTCGCCAAGATACTGGGTCTGGATTATCCCGGCGGCCCCGCCATCGAAAGGGTCTCCGCAAAGGGCGACCCCGACACCTTCGATTTTCCCAGGCCGATGCTCGGCAACCCGGGGCTCGACTTCAGCTTCAGCGGACTCAAGACGGCCGTTCTCTATTGCGTGGACGATTTGCAGAAGACCTCAGATGCTTCGGCGCAAACCCCCGATCTCGCAGCGGGCTTTCAGGCCTCCGTGGCGGACGTGCTTGCCGAAAAGGCGCGGCGAGCCGTGGCCGAAACGGGGCTGGAGAGGTTGGTGTTGGCCGGCGGCGTCATGGCGAACGAGTGCGTCAAAGAGACAATCCGGCGCCGCGCGGGCTGCAAAGTCTTCGCGCCGCCGCCCGAACTGTGCGTAGACAACGGCGCGATGATCGCCGCGGCGGGCTACCACAGGTATCTCGCCGGCCATGTAGCCGGCCTCGACCTGAACGCCGACCCCAACCTGCGCCTATCGGCGGAATTATGGAGGGAACTGGAACAAAAATAGGATCGGTCGAAATTCCGGGCCTCGTCGTTGCGGCGCCTATGTCCGGCATCACCGATCTGCCCTGCCGGCTCGTGGCAAAATCGTTCGGCGCCGCGCTCGTATATGTTCCTCTTATCAGCGCGAAGGCGCTTTGCCTCGGGAGCCGAAAGACCCACGACCTGCTCGTTTCCGATCCCTCCGAGAAGCCCGTTGCGGTGCAGATATTCGGCGGCGAGCCGGAGACGATAGCCGACGCTATCCGGATTCTCAACCCGTACCGGTTCGATCTGGTGGATATCAACATGGGATGCCCCGTCCCCAAGATCGCGGGAAACGCAGGCGGCGCGTCGCTGATGCGCGATGTCGGGCAGGCGGCCGAAATCGTCAGGGCCGCTGTCGAGGTCGCCAGAGCGCCGGTGACCGTCAAGATACGCTCCGGCTGGAATTTCGAATCGATAAATGCGCCCGAGCTGGCGGCGGCCGTCGAGGAGGCCGGCGCCGCGGCGGTCGCGGTGCATCCACGCACAAAGACCCAGGGATTCAAGGGCCGGGCCGACTGGGGACTTATCGCCCGGGTGAAGGAGGCGGTGCGGATACCCGTTATTGGAAGCGGCGACGTGTGCTCGCCCTACGACGCCAGGAGAATGCTCGATGAGACCGGCTGCGACCTCGTGATGATCGCGCGCGCGGCCCGGGGCAATCCCTGGATTTTTCAGCGAACTCGAAAATTGCTGCAGACCGGCGAGCTGCCCTCCGAGCCGACCCCCGGACAAAGGCTGCAAACCCTGATTAGGCACTGTACACTTTCGGCCGGATGCGAGGACAATCGGCGGGCGGCGCTGAAAATGCGCAAGCATGCGGCATGGTACATAAGAGGGCTGAAAAACGCCGCAATCACAAGGCGAAACGTAAATCGTGCCCAGAGCATTGACGAGATAATCGAGATCTGCCGGATGGCGGAAAAGGACTGGCATGAGTCTTGCTCCAGTAATAACGCGACGAATTCTGTTTTATTGCCGGAGGACTGACGGAATAGCCGGGAGAGCCATCCATGAATCTGCAGGCATTGCTTCATACGGTCGTGGGTCAATGCGGCTCCGACATACATTTCAAGGCGGGGAATCCTCCCGTCATCCGTTACGACGGCGAACTCGTGAGGCTCGATTATTCGCCGCTCAGCCGCAAGGATATCAGTGAGGTGATAAATGATATCCTCACCGAGGAAGAAATAAAGGTCTTCGAAGAGCGCAACGAGTTGGACGTCTCGTACGCGGTCTCGGACTTGTCCAGATTTCGTGTGAACGTAAGCCGCGAGATGGGCAACGCCAGGCTCGTTTTCAGGCTTATTCCATTCGAAATACCCGCGATACGAGAGCTGAACCTTCCGCTTATACTCGAGGAAATCTGCAAGACCCCTCGCGGGCTGGTCATCGTGACGGGCCCGACCGGCAGCGGAAAATCGACCACTCTCGCCGCAATGCTGACTTTCATCAATACGCACCAGGCCAAACACATAGTCACGATAGAGGACCCGATCGAGTTCGTCCACACCGATAAAATCGGCATGATCACTCAGCGCCAGCTCGGATCCGACACCAACTCCTTCGTCGACGCCATGCGCGCGGTCGTGCGACAGGACCCCGACGTGATAATGCTCGGTGAAATGCGCGACGCCGAGACGGTATTCGCCGCAATGCAGGCGGCCGAAACCGGGCACCTCGTCCTTTCGACCCTGCATACTCCCGACGCCGTCGACACCGTCAACCGAATAACCGATTTCTTCCCGCCTTCGCAGCACCAGCAGGTCCGGAGCCAGTTTGCCACCTGCCTGAAGGCCGTCGTCTCCCAGAGACTCGTTCCGCGCAAATCGGGCGCGGGGAGGATCGCTGCGGTCGAAGTGCTCATAGGCACGCCACTGCTCAAGGAGCGAATACGAATGCAGGTCGACGGCTCCCAGATAGTGTCGCTGATAGAGGAAGGGCGCGACACCTACGGCATGCAGACTTTCGACCAGCACCTGTACGAGCTTTGGGAGGCGGAAACGGTCTCGGAGGAAACGGCCATCCAGTCTGCGTCGAGCCCCAAGGACCTCTCGCTGAGGATTCGCGGCCTGATCTAGCGTGCGTTCCGGCGAAACGCCCGAGAAAGGCACCGGGCCTTTTCCCGCGCGAAGTTAACGCGGTGATTCCGCCGTCGCCACAACCTGCCACGTTATTCCCACAAAATCCGTCGCCGACCCCGACCGGGGAGCGCGAATTCACCGCTCACAGTATCGGCAGACGAAAATTGATTCTCGTTCCCGACCCGGCTGGGGATATGTTTTCACGAAAGCGACAAAAGATGCGCCAAAAAGAAAAGTGGCGTATAATGGTTCATGAACCTCTGAAAATATTCACGCGGCATGGCGCTTGCGCCGGCCCAAGCCCCCGGGGAGGTTTTTTCCGACAATATGGACAAAGTTCGCCATTGGATCGAGCTGAGCCTGATTCCCGGTGTCGGTCCAAAAACCTTTCTCAGACTTCTCGACCATCTTGGAAGCCCGAAAGATATCCTTGGATCTTCCCGTTCCGCCCTGGAAAGTATCAAAGGTGTCAGCTCAGCCGCCGCTGAGGCGATAAGGCGCGGCGCTGAATCCGAACTGGACAAATCGCTTCGACTCATTGAAGAGCACGGTGTCACAGTCGTCACGCTTCACGATCCCGCATATCCCGAGCGCCTGAAGCAGATAAGCGATCCTCCTCCATTGCTCTATATAAAGGGAACGCTCCAGTCCTCCGACAGGAACGCCGTCAGCCTCGTGGGTTCACGCAGGGCGACCCATTACGGAAAAACCGTCGCCCGGCGGCTCGCAGGGGACCTCGCCCGCATGGGCATAACCGTAGTAAGCGGGCTTGCCTACGGCGTCGACGCCACGGCGCACAAGGGAGCGCTCGCCGCCGGGGGCCGCACAATCGCGGTGCTGGGCTGCGGGGTCGATGTCGTGTATCCGCGGGCGAACGCGAAAATCCACGAGCGGATCCCCGTCTCCGGCGCTCTCATGTCCGAGTTTCCCATGGGCTGCCAGCCCGAGGCCGGATTTTTTCCTATCCGAAATCGGATCGTCAGCGGTCTGTCGCTCGGCACTGTCGTCGTCGAAGCCCCGCGCAAGAGCGGCGCGCTCATTACCGCCCGCCACGCGCTCGACCAAAACCGGGAGGTCTTTGCCGTTCCGGGCAACATTTTTTCACCATATGGCGAGGGTTGCCACCGGTTGATTAAGGATGGCGCCAAGCTCGTGGAAAACGTCTATGATATTATTTCTGAGATCGAAAGCGGGCTCGAAGACATGGTTATAGGCGATCCGGCCGCCGAGCCCGGCGAAACGAGCCCGTCCGACGAGAAGATGACGACCGACGAAAAAAAGGTTTTTGATTTTCTTTCGATGATGCCCGTGCACATAGACGATATCATCGAAGAGTGCAATCTCACCGCCTCGCGGGCGGCAAGCGCCCTTATGATGCTTGAGCTTAAAGGACATATCAGTCAGCTTTCAGGCAAGCAGTTCATCCGTCGCTCCTGACAGGCGGTTTCACATTCCATGAGCAGGGAATATTATATGCGTGTGGTATCTGGTGACGCCGGTGGAATCGGCGCGTCGTCGGCGCGGGGCGCGCTTTCGGTTCTTTCGGGCCTGTATCTGGCCGGATGGAAGGCAAGGCGGGCCATGTACGACGCCGGGCTTCGGCGCCCTCGAAGGGTTTCGGCCGAGGTTGTCAGCATCGGCAACATCACGGCCGGAGGAACGGGAAAGACCCCGGCGACGATCCATTTCGCCCGAGAATACTCCCAGGCGGGCCGCCGCGTGGTAGTGCTCAGCCGTGGCTATGGCCGCATGAACGCCGCGGACGGGCCTCTCGTGGTGTCTGACGGGGGGAATCTCCTGCTTTCCGCCGCCGAGGCCGGGGATGAACCCCGCCTGATCGCCGAAAAAGTGCCGGGCGCGCCGGTAGTCGTTTGCGGAAAGAGGGTAAGGGGAGCCGAGTTCGCAATCGAGAGATTCGGCGCGGAGGTCATCGTGCTCGACGACGGATTTCAGCACATCGCGATAGCCAGGGACGACGATATCGTCGTGATCGACTGTATGCTGCCCTTCGGGTTCGGACACCTCTTGCCGCGCGGGCTTCTTCGCGAGCCGTTGACCGCGCTTCGAAGGGCGACGCGCTTTCTCCTGACGCGCGCCGACCTGTGCGAGCACGGCGGCATAATCGAGAAGCTGAATGAAATCAATCCGGCCGCCGACGTGCTGAAAAGCCGGCACCGCCCCGTCCGATTGATCACACTGGGGAGAGACGCAGAGTTATCGTGCGATGCGCTGTCGGGAAAGAAGGTGCTCGCCTTGTCCAGCATCGGCAATCCGGAGGCCTTCGAGGAAACGCTCCGGCGGCTGGGCGCCCGGGAGGTTCGCCCCCTCAGGTTCAGGGACCATCATTGGTACGACGAGGGCGACATCATAAGGATAAAAGAGGCGGCCGATCGCTGCGGCGCCGATCACGTTGTCAGCACCGAAAAAGACGGTGTCAGGCTTGCCCTCGCCCCGGATGCGCCGAAAGACACACTGCTGTTGGAAGTAGAGCTTGAACTGATCGAATGAAAGAACCCCGTTGCCGGTGACCGGGCCCCAAGCCAAGCGCCGGGCTATTCGACGATGAATTCCTCGCCGACGACGTGCCTTTCCACTGTGATGTCCTTCGTGGTTCTCGAACAGGCCGCCGTCACCATGATGAAGCTGAGGACGAGCAGCATGACCGCCGCGTAACGTAAAATTGTCATGGGTGTTTACCTCCAGGCCCGTCAATCTTTCGGATAGTTTTTCACAATATCCCAGACGCCGCTCAGGGGCGCTTCCACGTCGACTTCGACCGCGCCGCCGTCGAGATAGCGCGTATCGACCCTTTTCGCCCCCTGAAGAAACGCGTTCAGCTTCGTGTTCACCTCATCGTGTTGCAGCGCGTAATCCCGGACGTATGAGGAAGAATCGATCCGGATGCCGTTGATCTTTTCGACGAGGTTGCGCTTGGCGTCGATCTCGGCCGCGCGCTCGGCCAAGAGCCTGGCCTCCTCGGCGTCGGTCACGTTCTTGGGCGGCAGGCCGGCGCCCGTCGCGCGGATGTATTGCGACGCCCATGCCGGCTTGGCCGGAGCGGTCGCCTTGCTCGTGGAGCCGGCGTGCGAGCCGCCGCCGTCGCGCGGAACGCCGTATCCCGTCACAACCAGTACTTTTTTCACGTAATAATCATTTACCGTATCGAACGAATGCTCGTGCCACTCGCCCGAATGGTAGTGCTCTTTGACGATACTTTTGAGTTCCTGCTGTATCTCCTGTATCGTGGCCTCGACGTCGACCGCGCAGATGGGACCGCCCACGTAGCGGGTGTCGATGATGCGAGCGCCCCTTATGAAGGTGTCCAGGTGCGTGTTTATCACGTCGCTCTCGACGACGAAATCGCGCACGTATGTCTGCGAGTCGATCTGCAATCCCTTGACCCGCTCGCTCATGTTGCGGTAGGCGTCGGCGATGGCGGCCCTGCGCGCAAGGAGTCTGTCGCGGGGGGAAATGCCCGCCCAGTCCGGATGCGTCGAGGGCGCCGGCTGCATGGGCCTCGGCGCCGGGACGACCGCCGGTTGCCCGGGCCGGGGCGCGCCCACGCCCGTTGCCGAGAGAACCTTGTCGGTGTAATACACGTGAACCTTGTCGAAACTGGTCTCGCGCCAGCCGGCTCCCGTATAGTGCTCCTTCACGATCCGGTGAAGTTCTTCCTCCACCTGCTGGATCGTGACCTCGACGTCTATCTCGCAGGTGCCGTCGGCCAGCTCGCGCCTGCCGACGACGCGCGCTCCCTTGATGAACGTGTCGAGCGCCGTGGCTATCTCGTCGCTCTCGGCGACGAAATCGCGCACGTAGGTGTCCGACTCGATGCGCAGTCCCTTGACACGCTCGCCGAGCTGACGATAAGCGTCGGCCTGCGCCGCCCGGCACGAGAGGAGTCTTTGCTGCGCCGTGATCTCCGCCTCCGCGGGCGCCGCCCAAGCGAAAACAAGCGCGAGCAAAAGCGCCGTCGCGAATCCATCCAACAGTCTCTGTTTCATCTCCACGTCCTCCTTCCGGACGACCTCCGAGACCCGGAGAGTTATCCTTTTCGCCAAGCTCTTCTAAGAAACTGATGTTGCCTTTCGCTTGGGACAGTCCCCTTATGTATGCGTAAGCGAGAAATTCATTCTATTGCGGCCCGGGGGCATCCGCTCCTTCGCGCTCGGTTCCCTCGGCCCGCCGCTTCATGAAGAGTTCCTTCCATTCCTCCCTGGTGATCCGGCGCCTGTCCGCCTCGACCTCAACAACGGCGACGCCGTTTTCGCTCAGGGTGTGCCTCAGGGTTTCATAGCCTGTGTCATGGCCCTCTGCGCCGACATCGACCGGTAACTCCATATCCACTTCGACGTGGCCGTTGTAGTAGTAGCGGGTCTCGACAACGGACGCGCCTGTTATGAATTCGTTGACGGATTTATAGTATGTCTTGCCGGTGATCGAGCCCGACACCTTGTTGCGCATCTCGGCGAGTTTACGGTATCCGTCGACTACTGCCGCTCGCCGCGCCATCAGCCGTGCCTGCGCCGCCGGGTACCCCGAGGGCTCGCGGCCCGTGCCGGAGACGCGGATAACGGCGCTTCCCCCGGCTGCGTCCCGGGCCTGCGACGGTTTTTCGATCCGTACGAACGAGTCCTCGCCGGCGAGCGCGGGAGCGCTCGGAGCAGTCATTATCGCAACCAGCAACGCCAGGGCTGCGAGACGGCCCGCCTTTTTCGAACCGCGTGAATACATCCGAATATCCCACCTCGTGGCTCTGCCGACGCCGGGACCGGGGCGCCGCGGGCGGCTATTTCCGCCGCACGATCATGCCGGGCTCGATCTGGTCGAGTCCATAGAGTATTACCGCCCTGCTGGCGGTATCGTAAACCTTCGTGACCTTTACCTCGCCGACTTTGTCCTCGATGGTGTGCCCGCCGGGAAGAACTTCTTTGACGATGACGGCGAATACCTCGCCCACAAGAACCCTGTCGGCCGCTCCCATGTCGAAGAAAACCGCGTCGCCGGTCCGTTTCAGGATCGACGGCACGAACAGCTTTGTCTTAGCGTTGCGCACGGCGTCGTTTATGGCGTCGTCGATGGCCTCGCCCGTGGCGCCCCTGTTTAGCTGGCCCCATCCGATGCCGCGGGGATTGTGTATGTCGAAGCCGACTCCGCCGCCGCTTCGGTGGCCGCCGCCTTGTGCGATTATCTGCTCGCCGGTCTCGACGTTGATGAACGTAACGGCGACGCCGACGTCGATGTCGAAACTCGTTGTGCCGAAACCGTCGACGCGGTGGTCGCCGGTAATTGCGCCGAAAATTCCTCCAATGGGCGTGGCGCGCTCGACGAAGTTGAACTGGTGGAGATTGCCGACGACAAGGTAGTCGACGCCGAGCAGCTTGCCGACATCTTTAGCCGTTGAGGGATCGACGAGTCCGCTGAGCTCGAGGTGCTGTTCCTGCATCACGTCTTCGAGGCGAAGTCTCTCGACAATCGTGAATCTCCGGGTCTTGTCGAGCGCAAGGTTCAGCTTGTCGGCCAGGCCTATCCCGACTTCAAGCGGCTTGCCCGTCGAGTTCGTGAAGCGGGAGACCGTCACAACCGGCTTCTTCAGGCCCGACCCCGAATCCTGCGCCACGGCGCGGGATGGGCCCAGGGTCGCAAGCATCAACCCCAATGCCGCAACGAGCAGACCAAGCCCGCCCGCCCGCGATCTCCTCATTTTTCTCATTCGAAATCCTCTCTCTGAAATCCTTTCCCGGAGATTTGCCGTGACCTATTCCACACGTAATTCCACTCGGTTCTGGGTAAC
>CBFDAY010000022.1:0-15957 GCA_965602895.1 uncultured bacterium | reverse complement strand
GTTGAGACACAAAACACCCCATGTCTCGCGCCAAGCGGACCCCCGCGCGCGGCGGTCTCCTTGATTGTCCGGGCAATCCTGCTGTATCATTTTAGCCGGGACGCCGGCCCCACAATTGAGCCGGGTGGCAGGTGATAAGGAATCATAGATGTCCGATGACACTGAAAAGGGAATTCTCGTCCCGCCGGAGCCACCGTCGATTCCGCAGTATGCGTGGCGAAGAGAGGAAATAAGGAAGCTGCTGGCGATTCCGGCAGATGAGTTTCTCCAAAAATATCGCTCGCGGCTGCAGGCGACCGAAAACCTCCGGCAGCTCTACGAGGTCTTCGCCGAGCTGCTCGCGCAGGAAATCGAGGGGAATAACAGAGGTGGACGCGCGACCCGCATTATCCTTCCCGTCGGCCCGACGGGACAGTACCCCATACTCCTCAAGATAATCACCGGGAGCAAGATGTCTCTCAAAAACTGCCACTTCTTCTTCATGGACGAGTACTGCTATGAAGACGGCCGTCCGTTCGGTCTCGAGCATCCGCTGGGGTTCCGATCGACCATGGAAAAGCTGCTGTTCGGCCCTTTGGAAAAGCGAGCGCCCGACCTGATGGTCCCGCGCGATCAGATTTACTTCCCCGACCCGAGATGTCCAGAGCGCACGCAAGAGAGGATCGACGCCGGCGGCGGAATCGACACCTGCTACGGCGGAGTGGGCATACACGGGCACGTCGCGTTTAACGAGCCCGAGGAGGGGGTCGAGCACTCGGACACGCGCGTGCTCAGGATCAACCTCGCCACGAAAACGATCAACATGATCCGGTCCGGCTGCGGCGGCTTTTTCGGCGACTACCCGGAGGTCGCGGTCACCATCGGCATGAGACAGATTCTCGAATGTCCGCGCATCGTGCTTTTCCCGAGGAACGACATCTTGAGCAGCGAGGGATCCCCGCTTCAATATGCGAACGTCATCGTCCGGATTGCCGCCGCCGGAGGAATTGACGCGACCCCCGCGGGCGACTATCCGGTCACTTTCTGCGGCGCGCGCGAGCCGGGACACCCGGAGCGAACGCTGAGAATCTTCACGACAAAAGACGCCGTGGAGCCCCCTTCAGTCTCACTGCCGCCGATCGAGGGCTAGCGCCGGGCCACTTCGAATTGCGGAAGCGCAGGCTCAGGCGGGCGGGCGAATGTTGTCCGTGGGATGAGCCGGCTTTGATTTTTTGTTTCCGGGGTGTATAATAAAAATGAATAGCCTGCAGCGAAAAAACGTCGAATTAACAGGAAGGTCAATCCTTATCGGAGGGTAATCGAGAAATGCTCGATACCGGTTCGACAAAATCCCTCTCTGCGGCAAGCATTCCCTGCAGAGGTTTTTCCGCTGCGATTACTCTATTGCTGGCCTGTGCCCTTTTCCCCGCCGAGGCTCTATCTCTCTCACCTGAAACAGACCAGAGTGTTTTGCTTTTGGCGCAAAATAAAAGCCATGACAGTTGCGTGGTTGTCTCCAAATACTGTTCGACCGCAGGTCTTATTTATGCCATGAAACACTTTGAATATAGGCACCAGCGACGCTTGGCCGCCCAGTTGCTCGGCGAGCGTGAAGCGACAGAGGCCCTCCCCGACCTGCTCGATGCGCTCAAAGACCTCGAAGACGTGGTGCAATGCGGGGCGGCGGAAGCCCTTGCCAACATCGGCGATAAAACTATCTTCGAACAGCTAATCGAGAACCTGAAAGACCCGAGACCCGGGGTAAGAAAATATTCCGCATACGTGCTCGGCCAGGCGGCAAAACGGCTGGGGACAACGGGCGGTTATGACGTGATTGAAGCCCTCGAAACCGCCTCCAAAGACGAAAACAATCTCGTCAGGGTAGAGGCAGTCTACGCGCTGTATGAGCTGGGGCGCTCCTCGAGCAGGGAAATCTTCATCAAGGGACTGAAAGATGAGGAGCCGGGGGTCAGAAGACACTCGGCCAACGCGCTCGAAAAAATTGGGGGCAGAGACGCCGAACGGGCTCTCGCCGCCGCCCTGCAGGAAGAGACCGACCAGGACGTGAGACAAAACATAACAACAGCGCTCAGCGGCCTCGGGAGCAACTACGCCATGGATGCGCTCGTGACATCGCTGCCGTTCGAGTCCGAGCCGGTCAGGGTCAGCATCGCGGCCAAGCTGGCGGAAACCAGAACGCCAAGGGCGATCCGCGTCTTGACCGATCTGCTCGCTTCCGACAGAAGCCCCAGAGTGCGCACGAACGCGGCCGTCGGCCTGCTCAAGGCCAAAGACCCCTCCACCGTTCCGGCGCTTGTAAACGCGTTGAAGGACCGCATCGCAACGGTGCGTGTGCCCGCTTCGGAAGCACTCATAGAACTCGCGGATGACTCGATCATGGACAGTCTCCTTGACGCAATGGACGACACCAACAGCACCGTCGCCGATAACGCCGCTACGGCGATTGTCAGGATAAACAATCTCGACGCCGTCCCCGACCTGATACAAATGCTCGACAGCCCGAGCAAAGTCGTGGTCGAGCGCACGGTCGCGGTACTGGAGAAACTCACCTACAGACCCTACGGCTCCAATATTCAGAAGTGGAACACGTGGTATGATGAGAATTTTAAAACCAGCGATTAGCCATGAGTGATCTCGAGAGCCAATATATAAAAAAGGGGGACAAATTTCCCGCGACCGAAGCCATGCTTCAGCAGTTGGCGGCCTGCCAGAGGCTTGCTCTGCTGGGACGCCTGTCGATCATCATCTCGCATGAAGTCAACAACCAGTTGACCGGCGTGAGCGGCTACGCTCAACTGCTGCTCGGCAGCAACAAGGCTCTGGAGTTTGAAAGGGAGTTGGGCAAAATATTGACATCCGCCAATCGATGCCAGAACCTGATAAATAAGATGAGGCGCATCGGCCTCTTCGGAAACGGCGAAAAGGAATTCGACAACATCAACTTTATCATCGAATCCACACTCGATCTTTTCCGCCATCAGTTCGAGAAAAGGTCGCTGAAGATAATCGAAAACCTCTCGGATAATATCCATGCTATCAGGGTCGACACTCCGGCGCTCGAACAGGTTTTCCTGAATATTGTCCAGAACTCTTTTGAGGCCCTTGAGGAGAAAGGCGCCTGCCTGACCATAACCACTTCGGCGGACGCGCAAATGGTTACTGCAACATTTAATGACGACGGCCCGGGCCTGAGCGAGGAGGCGCGCGCAAACCTTTTCGTTCCGTTCTTCACGACCAAGACGCGGCTGAAATGCCCCGGGCTGGGATTGACGGCCGCAAAAACAGTCATCGAGGAACACGGTGGATACATCGAGGTCGATAATTTGCCGGCGGGAGGGACAAGCGTGAAGGTCGCTCTGCCCATCGAATCAACCGCGAATCAAGACCGGAATTCGGGATCGAAATGAATATCACAGCAGAAACAATAGAGAATTTCCTTAAGAGCCTTGAATGCAGGTACGAGAAGGAAAAAATGTCGCTTGCCGGCGTCGAAAACGTCGAGATACGCTTGTTCAATCATTCCACCGGAGAGCAGGTGGGCAGGCTCGAATTCATAAACAATGTCCTCACGAAAATCGACTACTGGGACCTGAGCAAAAAAACGATAGAGACAATCATATGGGACTGAATCTTCCCCCTCCCGTTTAAGCCTCCCGGAACAAACAACCGCCGCAAAAGCATCATTTTCCCGCCGTCGCACGCGGCCCGCCACGCATTCTAGTACAATGCCGCGCTTATGCCGGCCACGTCCATGCGAGTCAGGTGAAACAATCGCAGCGACTTGTATTCCCAAACGGATTCGGCGTTCACATCGATATTGAGATGCTTGAAGTGCTCGAGGATAAGCCCCGTCGCATACACGGGCCGCCCGCTGCCCAGGCGTCGCTGCGCCAGACGGAGCGCGTCCGCGTTCATTTCGAGAGTGCCGGGTTTGAGTTCGGTTATCAGGTAGACGGTTTCGGGGGGATTGTCGCGATTGTAATAATCTATCATCGGCTTGAGCGAAGTAGTGAACAGAAGCTCTCCCCCCGCCACCCGGCCTATCCCCCTTGCGATCAAGGCATCATCGTTTGAGTTCCTGATGTAGAGCAGTTGCGGCAGACTCGGCCCCAGGCCGGCGAGCACGAGCAGCAGCACGACCGCAAGCTTGACGGCGTGCGGGGACCTCTCCCGCCTGAACCGGAACCTATCGTCGAGCAGATCGGCGCCCGCAAAAACCAGCAGCATACACGGTGGGAGCAGCACAAGGAAAAACTTGAGCCGGCAGATGTCCATGCCGGCGTAAAACAGGTAAACGGTCAGAATCCAGATACCGCCGAGCAAGACGATGAAATACTTCCGGCGGGAGACGAGCAAGCCCGCCCCGACGGCGGTCGCAGCCACGAGCGCAGGCGTTAGCGACTGCAGCATCGTCAGCGTGGTTCTCCCCATGAACCGCCCGATCTCGTAATATGTGAAGAACCATACATCCAGTCTTGCCTTAAAGCGCAGAGCCGTGTCGGGCCTGTGCGCAAGCAGCAGACACGCGAAGAAGCCCAACAGCGCGAAAAGCAGCAGCCTCCCGATATCGGACGGCTTGAGTCTGCCGATCTCGTGAATGAAAAGCACCGCAAGCGGCGGGACGATGAACGCCGCTCCGTTGGTCCTTGCGGCGCACGCCGCCCCAAAGAGGAACCCGAACGCGAACGCCGTGCGCCTGTCCCCTCGCGCGAGGGCCCGCTCGAAAAGATGAAAGCTCCAAATGGCAAACGCAAAGCCCACGATTTCGTGGGAAAGATAGGTCGAGTACCTGATGAGAGTCGGCGACAAGATGTACGCGACCGACGCGAACGCCGCAGTGCGCCGGCCCGCCAGCCTCCGTATAACCTGATACAACGGCCATACGCTGACCGCCCCGAGCAAAACGGCCACAGCGTTCAGTACCGTAAGCTGGTCCAGACCAATGACGGAGGCGAGCCACGTGCCAATCACGAAGACATACATCGTCACGGGAAAGTCCCAATAAGAGGAGTACGCGCCCTCGTCCAGGAACGTCAGGGCCGAAAGCGCCTGACGGTACGAGTCGGGATCGCCCATGTCGGGCCTTTGGAAAAACAGGCCGATGAAAAGATACAGCGCCCCAAAGACGATGGGCGCGCCGATCTTCCAGAAACGTCCCGACACATCCTCATGAAGGGTCGGTCCAGCGTCTATGTCCTTCATCGGTTCCACCCCCTCCCCGACCCGGGAGTAATGTCTGCGGCAAGAGAACCTTGTCCGTGAGAATGATATAAGCCGCTAATGCATAAGTCAAGCCGCGAGCCAAGCCCTTGTTTGCCGGCCAAGCCATCATTTGCCACGGATACGCACAGGACAACATCGGTCGCCGCTTTTTGCAAAGAGCAGCCATAAGTGGCTACCTTTGACAATGCCCCGGCAAAGATTTAGAATGAGGCGGCTGGAGATTGACCCTCTCACATTCTCCCGCTTCCAGCTCACTCCTATGAAATGATAGTGCTCGAAACCGATGTGAAGAAGGCGAAACGGACCGCAGCAGAAGGCGGGCGTTCCTCTTTATTCCTGAATATCAACGGAGAACCAAAGTGGGATACAAGATAGGCATTGATGTCGGAGGCACCTTCACCGATCTCGTCTATGCCGACGAGAGCGGCTCGATAAAGGTCGTGAAGACGCCCACAACTCCGGACGACCAGGCTGTCGGAGTGCTCGCGGGCCTGGAGAAAATTTCCTCGCGCGAGGGAAAGGACCTCCGCCGGCTTTTGCATGAGACCGAGTTGGTGATCCACGGCACGACCGTCGGCACAAACACGATGCTCGAGTTCGACGGAGCCAAGACCGGCCTCATAGCCACCCGGGGATTCCGCGACGACATCGAGATACGCCGCGGCTACAAGGAGCGGATATTCGATCCCCGCCACCCTGCGCCCGTCCCCATCGCGCGCAGGCGGCGCCGGCTCACCGTAAATGAGCGCATAGACCGCGAAGGGAAAATCCACACGCCGCTGGACGAGGAAGAAGCCGCAGGCGCGGTGCGCAAGCTCAAGGACGCGGGGGTGGAATCGATAGGCGTCTGCCTTTTCTTCGGGTTCCTCAACCCGGTACACGAGAAAAAGATCGCCGAGATAATCAGGCGCGAGCATCCCGCGGCGTTCATCTCGCTGTCGCACGAGGTTCTGCCGCAGATACGCGAATTCGAGCGCGTGAGCACCACGCTTGTGAACGCTTACACCGGCCCCAAGCTCAGGCGATACCTCGAAAGCCTCGAGAGAAGCCTCAAGGAATCGGGCCTGGAGAGTGACTTTTTCGTCATCCTGTCGAACGGCGGGATAATGAACTCCGCCTACGCGGGCGCATACGCCGTCTACAGCCTGCTGTCCGGGCCGGCGGGCGGGGTGGTCGCGTGCTCGCAGCTTATCGGAGAGCTCTGCCATGAGCCGAACCTGATAACGATCGACATGGGCGGCACCAGCTACGACGTCTCGCTCATCCGCGACGGCAAGCCTACGATTACGACCGATTACTGGATAAGCCGCTACCGCGTGGCGGTCCCCATGCTGGACATCCACACCATCGGCGCCGGAGGGGGAAGCATCGCGTGGGTGGACCCCGGCGGCGCGCTGCAGGTCGGCCCCCGGAGCGCGGGGGCCGTGCCGGGTCCGGCATGCTACGGCAGGGGCGGGACCGAGCCGACCGTCACCGACGTGAACCTGGTGCTCGGATACCTCGATCCCGATAATTTCCTCGGGGGAGAAATGAAGCTCGATCCAAACGCGGCGGAAAAGGCCATCGACGATAATGTAGGCGGGCCGCTCGGCCTCGATACCGTCGGCGCCGCGAATGGGATATCCCGCATCGTCAACAATAATATGTCCAATGGGATTCGCGTCGTCTCGGTCCAACGAGGATACGACCCGCGCGATTTTGTGCTCGTCGCCTTCGGCGGAAACGGCGCCGTGCACGCCGGAGTTCAGGCGCGCGAGCTTGGAATCCGCAAGATCATCGTCCCCCGCACGGCAACGGCCTTCTCCGCGCGCGGGCTGCTCAATTCCAATATCGTGATTAACAAGATGCGCACGTGCATCGGGCGCTCGGACGACTATGACCTCGACATGATAAATTCGCTGCTCGCATCCATGCGGGAAGAGGCCGGAAAAGACCTCCCCGCTACGGGCGGCGGGCGCGCCGGATTCGAGGAAATGACGTTCAATAACTACCATATGGACATGCACTACAAGGGCGAAACGCACGAGATAACGGTTTCTCTGCCCGCGTCCGACGGCGTTGTGACGGACGAGGACATCGCCCGCGCGGCGCAGGCGTTTCATTCGGCCCATGAAAGCCTGCACACTTTTTCGAATCCGGATGACCCCGTATACTTCATGAACCTCAGGCTCGAAACCGTGGCGCAGATACTGGCGCCGCCCACGCGCGAGCTGGCATTTTTGGGCGAGGACCCTTCGGCCGCGCTCAGGACGACGCGCGGCGTCTACTTCGACGAGCGGGGCGCTTTTGTCGAGACCCCGATCTACGACGGCGCGCGCGCTCGCTGCGGCAACGTCTTGCCGGGACCGTGCGTGATAGAAGAGCCGGCGACAACCATAGTCGTTTATCCGGGACAGGTGGCGCGCCTGACGGAGCTGGACAATTACGAGATAACGATGGAAGAGGATTCATCCGCGTCCGAATCGGACAAGAACGGCGGGGAACAAAGATGAGTGAATTCGATTCGATAACGGCGGAGGTTATACGCTGCGGTCTCGCAACTATCGCAAACGAGATGGGCGACACCATGATCAGGACGGCGACGACGCCGACGTTCAGCGAGTCGCACGATTTTTCGACGGCGATATTCGACGGCGGGGGCAGGATCATCGCGCTCGCCGACGCGCTCCCCATCCATATGGGGGCAAGCAAATTCTCGGTGATGGCGGCGCTCGAGGAGTTCGGCGACGACCTGCACACCGGCGACCTGATCGTCGTCAACGACCCGTATCACGGCGGTTCCCACCTGCCCGACTGGACGATGATGACGCCGATTGTTTTCGACGGCGAGATAATCTTCTTCCCCGTGACGAGGGCGCATCAGGGCGACACCGGCGGCGCGGTTCCCGGCGGTTACAACCCGGCCGCGACAGACATCTGGCAGGAGGGACTGCGCCTGCCGCCAATCAAGATATACGATCGCGGCAAGCCGCGCAACGACATCATCAAGATGCTCCAGATAAACAACCGCGAGCCCACGTTCCTCGGCGACCTCAAGGCGATGATCGGCTCGGTGAGGGTGGCCGAGCGGCGGTTGCTGGAGATGCTCGGAAAGTACGGGAGCCGGACCGTGCGGGAATGCATGGACTACATAATAGGGTACACCGAGCGCCGGTTCAGGGCCGAGATCGGCGAATGGCCCGACGGTGAATACAAGGGCGAGGCGTATCTCGAGCACGACTGCCAGGGCGTCGAAGATATCACGATAAGGGCGACTGTGACTGTCGCGGGCGATTCGCTCAAGATCGATTTCGCCGGCAGCGACCCCCAGACCCCCGGCTTCATAAACAGCTCCGTGCCAAACTCCTACTCCTACATCTTCCTCACGCTCTCGAGCATGATCGACGACTCGATCCCCCGCAATGAGGGGCTGTTCAATCCGGTGGAGATCATCCTGCCCGAAGGCACCGTGGTCAACCCGCGCCCGCCGGCCCCCTGCACGGCGTGCACGCTCCACGCCGGCGGCGAGATCGGCGAGGCCGTCGCGTTCGCGCTTGAAAAGGCGATACCGACGAAGGCCTACGTGCAGAACATCAAGCTGGGGATGCCGCTGGTGACCTACGGCACGAACCCGCTCACGGGCGAGTTCTACGTCGACCAGAACGTCACGATAGCGGCCGGATGGTGCAACGCGGCCTGCGGGGTCGACGGATGGGGCGCGATGGCGCCCTTCTTCGGCGCGATGACGATGGGCACCGGCGAGCTGCACGACATGTATTTCCCCGTTCACACGATCGGCCACGACTACATACCTGATTCGGGCGGCGCCGGAAAATGGCGGGGAGGATGCGGCGCGGCCATGAAATTGAAGGCGCTCGCCCCCATGTTCCTGCACACGTACGCCATCGGCACGAAGTATCCGATGCGGGGATTCAACGGAGGCAGCGACGGCGCCCCCAATCACTACGTCGTGAGGGAAGGCACACCCGCTGAGCTTGTGGTGGAACGGACGGCCTTCGAGGAGCCTTTGTCCGCAGGACACGTCATCCATGCCGAACTCGGAGGCGGAGGCGGATGGGGCGATCCGCTCGAGCGCGATCCGGCCGCCGTGCTCGAAGACGTGCTCGACGAGTACGTCTCGCCGGGGGGCGCGCGCAGGGATTACGGAGTCGTGATCGACGAGGGCGAGATGAAAGTGGACGAAGAGGCCACGGCCGCCCTGCGCGAGCGGATGGCGGCGGAGCGAAAGGAAAAAGACGAAGAGAAAGCTCAAACCGTCGAGTATCTCTCACCTGAATGGCAGGAGCTGTGCCAAGACGCGATAAACGGGGACGAAGAGTTCGGAAGACTGGCCGTAAACCTCTCCATCGAGCTGAACAACGTCATCGAGGACTGCCCCGACGGGAGGACACGGTTCCTGTACTGGCGCTTCGAGGGCGGGATATTAAAGGAGACCATCGTCGGATTGCTCGAAAAACTCGGCGACATGGAGCCGTTTTTCACGACTATCGCGACTTACGAAACGTTCATGCGAATAAACACGGCAAAAACCAGCATAGAGACCGCCGTCATGGATGGCCTGCTTCGGTTCGAGGGCGACCTCGTCCAGATGATGCAGCATGCCGACGCCCTCAACCGCTTTACCGAAGTCCGCCGAAAGATTCCGACAGGGTATTGAAGAGACGGCTCACGGGCGATCGCATCATCGGCGCCGGCCCATTGTCCCTGTTCGGTTTTTTAAGAACGTACTTCCTGAAGGGTCTTTTCGATAACTTGATGGAGGGCGTTAAGCGAAAACGGTTTCAGCAGATGCGACCTCCCGCTTTCCTTGAGAAATTCCGCGGTCTTCTTTTCCATAACGTCGCCGGACATGAAGACAAAGCGCTCGGCCAGCTCGGGATTTTCCTTTTTGATTTCGCGAAACAGGCGCTTTCCGTCCATTGCGCCGGGCATTCGTATGTCGGATATTATGAGGTCATATTTGTTCGCTTCCATCATCCGGTAGGCCCGTTCTCCGTCGCCGGCGCAATCGACCGAGAAGCCCCTCAATGACAAGGCGGCTTCGATGACGTCGAGCACTATCTCTTCGTCATCCACCACAAGTATCTTGCCATGCGCATTCGGCGGCACAAAGGGTTCTTTTTTGTCACCCCGCTTTTCGGTGGCTTGTTCCGGGGGCGCAAGCGGCAGGGTTATGATAAATTTGGCTCCGCAGTAATGGGCGTCGTCGAGGTAGAGGTCGCCGCCGTGTTCCCGAATGATGCCATAGCTCACGCTCAGGCCGAGACCGGTTCCCTTGCCGACCTCCTTCGTCGTGAAGAAAGGCTCGAACAGTCTGGCCTTGTCGCTCTCTTTTATCCCGCACCCGTTGTCGATAAACTCGATCCGCACATTGTCACCGTCAGCAAGGCGTGTTCTGACCTCCAGTATCCCCGGCACATCCCGCCCGGCCATAGAGTCAAAAGCGTTGCTGAGAAGATTCAGGAACACCTGCTCGATTTGATTGGGATCGACGGCGACTATAGGCTTTTCGACCTCGTAATCCTTGACGATCTCAATGTTGTTGAGGCTCAGGTCGTAATCCCTGTGTGCGAGAACTCTATCGATGATTTTGTTGATATCGGCCGGTTTTTTCTCAAGCTCCGTCTTCCGGGCAAACGAGAGCAGCCCCTGCATAATCTTCCGGCATCTGTCAACACAGGATATCGCGCTTTCCAGCATCGATCTGCCGTCCCGGGAAATCGACTCCTTAATAAGCAGCAGTTCGCTGTACCCCATGATGGCCGCCAGGGGATTGTTGATCTCATGGGCGACGCCCGAAACCATTTCCCCGAGCAGCGCCAGCTTGTCCGACTGAACCAACTTATGCTTTGTTTCCTTCAGCTCCGAGATGTTATCCCTCAGCCGCGTAACCAGAATCGAGTTCTGGATTGCAAGCCCCACTTGCTGGCAGAAGGAATCCAGGAGCCTGATTTTGGCGTCATCCAGCCCTCTTTTGCTGGAACAAAGGACAATGAGCATGCCGAGATGGGTCTGGCCCGAAGACAGGGAAACGCCGACAAACGCTTTGGACTCTCGCCGGAACTCCTCGTCCCCGTCCGATCCATCGATCCAGCCGACGTAAGGGGCCTGACCGCCCGTGCGGGCTATTTCCGCCCCATAGCGCTCACACAGCAACTGCAAAAGGCTCTTCACATCCGGGTCGGTCGTCTTTGCCGCGCAGGATTTCAGCTTCATTGAGTCGGGCCCCTCGTTCCCCAGGAAGATCGCGGCGCCGTCGATATCGAATCCATCGGATATGTTCCTGAGCGATTCGGCAAGAACGAGGTCGAGGTCGAGATCCGAATGCAGCGATTCGGAGAGAGCGATAACCGCGCCAAGCTCTCTGTTTCGCGTTGTGAGTTCTTTGTTCAACTGTATCAGCTCATCGACCGCCAACGCCTGGCTGAGCGCAACAGACGCCGTCGACGCTATTATGTTCAGGGCATGCTCCTTCTTCGCTGTGAATGCCCCGGGCTCGGAGTTGCTCAGATTCAGCACGCCATGCAGACGCTCGCCGTGGACGAGTGGAAGGCATAGAATGGACCGGACGCTGACTTTCTGACCTTCCGCGCTCACGAACCTGGGATCCGTGCGGGCATCCTCGATGAGGATGCTCTTGCGCTCCTTTGCGACTTGTCCGGCTATACCCTCCCCCAGTTTGAAAACTTTGCCCGGCCACATTTGCTCGGCGTAAACGGTCCCTTCATTCTCAAAAAAACTCTTTCCGACCAGGAGCCTCAATTCCCCTTTCTCGGGGTCGAGCACCATAATCGAAGCGTTCTCGACATTCATCGTCTCCGTCAAGAATTGGACGAGCTTGTGGCAAATCTCATCGAACCCCAGGCCGATCTGCAGGGAATCGTTAAGGAGCTTCAGGATGGATAGCTCCTCCACGAGTTCCTCATAGTCTTCTGCAGCATGCCTGAGGGCCTCGGCGTAAATTCTTTTTTCGCCGTTGTCGTGCGATTTTTTTATCATCGTCTTTTCGAAATCAATGATCCGACATAATTATCCCCAGGAGCGACTCTACCTCGCTGCGACTGCTTTCAAGATATTTCTCGATTTCACCTATTTCACCCGGCCCAAGCCCAATTTCTGAATAACCTTCGGGGTCGAGCGAACATGTTTTCCTGTTTCCGCTGTGGCCAATCCGCAAACGATTGCAGATGATATCGGCCAGATGAATCATGGCGGTTTCGGTTTCCACGGGAAAAACAAACCCTCCGTCGGCATGATGGCGCGCAATCACTCGGACGAGCCTGTCGGGGAAATTCCATCGATTGCATACCCATTCGCCGATGTCGCAGTGCGTAAAGCCAAGAACATGCTTCTCGGCCTCGTACAGAAAAAGATCTTCGGTCGCAGCCCTTTCGAGAACGAGGGCGTACTCATACGGAAAACGAGTAATCAGGACCATTTTCCCGATATCGTGAAGCAGTCCGGCCGTGTAAAGGAACTTATATCCGGAGGAATCTCCGATCATTTCCAAAATGAATTTCCCCGCAAATGCCGTCGCTATGGAATGTTCCCAGAAAGCGTTGACATCAAACCTTTCAGACGAGCGGACCGCGCCGAAAGCGGGAAATATGGCTGTGGCAAGCGTGAGTTGGGCGATTGAATCGAAACCCAACAGCACGACGGCGTCGTTGATGTCATAGATTCGCCGGCTTTGAGCGAAAAAGGCCGAATTCGCCACTTTTAACACCTTCGAACAAAGAGCCTGGTCGTTGGAAAGGATGACCGACAGGTCCTCCGCCGAAGAGTCTTCCGAGGCAAGCGCGGTCATGACATTCTGCATAACCTCCGGCAGGGTTGGTATTTCCCTGATTCCGGCCAGTCTTTTTAATATTTTGGGGTCCTTAAGCATAATAATCGGTTTCCGGAAGCAGTTGAATTGAGAAACTGCTACCTAATATTTCGTATTATGCAAACCTCGTGCCAACAAACAGGGGTTAAAGAGCATGCCGGAAAATCGCGGAAGCGCATATGCGTTAAGTGAATATATGGCTTAGAGTTACAACAGCGCCCTCGCGGCGAGATGGGGTTCGGCGCGGGTATTTGAGCCGGGTTCGTCTTCGCTGCCCATTTTGGATTATACCTTGAAATGAACAGAATAAGGTTCATTTCCTGCACAAAAATGTATGGGATTCGAACCTGTGAGGAAGGGAGCAGAGAATTCGTCCGATAATGTCATTCCCCGGCTCGACCGGGGAATCTATTGAAAGAACAGATCCGCCGGAGCAAGCGATAGATCGCTTGACAGGCTATTCCGTATGACCGTAAAATATGCCTTGCCCGATCCGGGTATTAAGGAGGCGGCCATGAGCGATGCTATTCGTTTCATAGAGGAGGAAGCCGGGCGGGTACTTCCCGAGGTCGTCGAGATCCGCCGCGATTTCCACTCTCATCCCGAACTCTCATTCCAGGAGCTGCGAACCTCGGAAAGGGTCGCATCGATCCTCGAGCGGCTTGGACTCGAAGTCAGACGCGGCGTCGCAACCACGGGAGTCGTCGGCCTGCTCCGGGGGCGCTCCGACGGCCCCACTATCGCCCTCCGCGCCGACATGGACGCCCTTCCCATAAGCGAAAAGACCGGCCTGTCGTTCGCGTCAAAGAATCCCGGCGTCATGCACGCCTGCAACCATGACGGCCACATGGCGATGTTGCTTGGGGCCGCGATCGTGCTTACAAAGATGCGCGAAACACTGCGCGGCAACGTCAAATTCATTTTTCAGCCGGGAGAGGAAGGATATGCCGGCGCCAGGCAGATGATCGAGGAAGGCGTGCTGGCAGACGAGCCGCGGATAGTGGCCGCGTTCGCGGTTCACCTCGACCCGATGTCTCCCCCGGGGACATTTTCGGTGCGCGACGGCCCCATGATGGCTTGCGCCGACCTGTTCACACTATCGATAATCGGCAAAGGCGGCCATGGAGCTGTGCCTCATATCTCCGTGGACCCGATATTCGTGTCGGGCCACGTGATAACCGCGCTTCAGGGAATCGCGAGCCGCCGGGTGAGCGCCTTGGAGCCGGTGGTTGTCAGCATCTGCACCATCCGCGCCGGGGATGGAATGACGATAATTCCCGACACGGTCGATATGGGCGGGACGGTCCGATCCTTCGACGCGGGCATCCGCAAAAAAATGCCGTCGATGATGGAGGAGATCATCCGGGGCGTGACCTCCGCTTTCGGCGCAAGCTACGATTTGAGATATATACACGGATACCCGGCCACCGTAAACGATCCCGAATTCACCGCGACGGCGATATCGGCGGCGCAGGCGGTTCTCGGGAGCGACAACGTCCGACGACTGGAGCGACCTCGGATGCCGTCGGAGGACTTCTCGTTTTTCCTCGAAAAGGTGCCGGGCGCGTTTGCGATCATGGGGGCCAGGCCGTCCGACAAGGAGCCCGCGCCCTCTCACAGCGCCGCATGCGACATCGATGAGGCCGCGCTTGAGGCGGGCGTGAAAGTTCACGCGGCCGTAGCCCTGAAGTATCTGGAAAAGGCAATCTGAGGGCGGTCCCGTGCAAAACATGCCGGGCGGCGGCGGCGAAACCTTCCAGAGTGTCACTGCAGCAGATGCAACGAGGCTTCGTTGAATACCTGGCGAGTCTCTTCGAGAATGGTGTCTATATCGTTCTCGGTATACCTGTCCTGCCGGGAAAGAAGCACGTCCCACGCGTTCTTGTCTTTGACATCATTGTAGCCCGAATCGCCGTCCCAGCCGATCTCGTATCGATCGCAGATCGCCTCGGCGATATATGCCAGGGCCACAACCCCCGGGTCCTTCAGCGCCGGCCATGATTCCGATGAGGGGAAATCATGATGATGGATAATTGCCTCGCACAGGGTTTCGGGCAGGCGCCATTTTTCGGCAAGCCATCCGCCGACCAGCTCGTGGGATTCACCAAGTATTTCCCGCTCGGCCTCAAGCATGGGAGGTTTGTGCGTGAACGTTTTGTTGAATATGAGGATAAACTTACTGCCGAAGTATTCATCGATAATTATTTTCCCCATATCGTGCAGCAGACCCGCGACGAAGTCCGTTCCATGGCTCCGAAATTGCAGCTTGCGACCAAGAGCCCGGGCCACTATTCCGCACCCTGCGCTATGGATCCAGAATTTCTCCCGGTTATAGGACACATGGGTGTCCAGATCCTTGATTACATTGAGCAGCGTGATCCCGAGCGCCAAATTCCGAACTTCCTCAAGCCCAAGGATAACCAGCGCCAGTTGGAGTGAATCGACCTGGCGCGGCATACCGTAAAAGGACGAGTTTGCAATCCTGAGCACGCGGGCTGCGAGCGAAGGATCTTGATGTATTGCCTCGCTCAGCTCATCCATCGAGACCTCCGGATTGGAGGCCAGATCAATAATCCTTATCGCCACTTTCGGCAAAGTGGGCAGGCTCTGTATCTTTTCCACAACCGATTTGATTTCACCTTCGCTGCGGCTCAAAACTTCCTCCTGACTAAATTTCGAAAGCAACCGATATTTCAAACATGGGGCGGTGTCTATGATAGGACAATATGAATGATTGCAATTTTTATACCAGTTCTTGGCACGCTCTGGTGGGTTTTTCGTCACCGAGCGGTGTCGGCATTCAAGCCCTTTAACCACAACGAGTTAACGGTGGCGGGCAAGGCCGGTCGAGGAGGGTTTGCTCAAATATCCTGCCCGAATAACCGACAAAAATCCTCTTTTTGTGG
>CBFDAY010000021.1:0-16038 GCA_965602895.1 uncultured bacterium | reverse complement strand
AATTGCGTACGGTTGATGAGCTGGTGAACGTGACCAGGTCGATGTCGCCGTCGAGAAGGCGCTGAATGATATCCCGGTCGGCTTCTTCTTCGAGCACGGTCTGATACACGTCGACCTCGACGGCCTCGCCTCCGAGCCGGCATATTTCGTCGGGCAGCAGGCTGCGGGCGATGTCGGCGCGCGGAAGCAGAAACCTTTTGCCCTCGATCGCGCCCTCTTTTCGCAGCGTCTCGACGATCGATTCGGCGACGTATTTCGGCGGCACAAGATCGACGCGCACGCGGCACTTTCGTACCTCTTCGGCGGTCGCCGAGCCGATGGCGCATATCTTGACGCCCTTGAGGTCGCGGATGTCGCCGCCGCGCTCGAACAGCCGGTCGATGAACCGGCCCACCGCGTTGACGCTTGTCAGCACGACCCAGTCGAACGTATCGATCTCGTCGATGGCCTTATCCAGCGGTCCGAAGTCCTCGGGGTCCGCGATCTTGATCGTGGGCATCTCTACGGCCTCGGCCCCCAGCGACTCGATCTGCTCGACCAAATCGCCGGCCTGCGCGCGCGAGCGCGTAACGACGATTTTTTTGCCGGATAGCGGGCGCGTTTCGAACCAGTTGAGCTGTTCGCGCAGCCCGACGACCTCTCCGACGAGCGTTATCGCGGGCGCCTTGAGGCCGGCTTTTTTCACTTTTTGCACTATGTTCTCGAGTGTGCCGACGACCGTCTGCTGATTGGGCGTCGTCCCCCATCGGATGAGCGCCACGGGGGTGCCGGGACTGCGCCCGTGCTCGATGAGCTTTTCGACGATCCGGGGCAGGTTTTTGACACCCATATAGAACGCAATCGTGCCGATGCCGGTGGCGATTTTGGCCCAGTCGATGGCGCTGCCTTCCTTGGTCGGATCCTCGTGGCCGGTGACGAACGCGAGCGTCGAAGTCATGTCGCGATGGGTGACGGGGATGCCCGCATAGGCCGGGGCCGCGACTGCGGCGGTTATGCCGGGGACAATCTCAAAGGGGATCCCCGCCTCTTTCAGCGCGAGGGCCTCCTCGCCGCCCCTGCCGAAGACAAACGGGTCTCCGCCCTTGAGCCGGGCGACTATGTTGCCGGGCGAGGCCTTGTCCACGAGAAGCTTGTTGATGTCCTCCTGTTCCATCGTGTGCCGGCTGCCTTTTTTCCCGACGTATATCTTTTCCGCGTCGGCTCGGCAGTGGACGAGCAGCCTCGGATTCGAGAGATAGTCATAGACGACAACGTCGGCCTTTTCGAGGCACCTGACGCCTTTGAGGCTGATAAGGCCCGGATCGCCCGGCCCCGCGCCTATCAAATACACTAATTTCCCGTGGGTGGACATTCTTCGCTTCCTCTTATCTCATCCAGGATATCTCTTGCGCCCATAGCCACCAGTCGTCCGGCCACACGCTTGCCGAGTTCTTCGGGATTTTCGGGGTTGTCCGAATCCTCCGCGCGCAGGATTCTGTCGCCTTCCAGCGAAGCGACCACCCCTCGGAGCACGAGCGAGCCCTCTTCCATCCTTGCATAGCCGCCTACCGGAACCTGGCAGCCGCCTTCGAGTTCGGCCATGAACGCGCGCTCGGCCCTGACGGCCAGCTCGGTTTCGGCATGACGCAACGGCCTGAGCAGCTCTTCGATGAAGGTGTCGCCCTCGCGGATCTCGATGCAAAGCGCTCCCTGCCCGACGGCAGGGATGATAACGTCGGCGTCGAGAATTTCCGAAATAACCTCTTTTCTGCCCAGCCTGCGTATTCCCGCGCAAGCGAGCACGACCGCATCATATTTGTCTTCCTCGATTCTTTTCAGGCGGGTGTCGAGGTTTCCGCGCAGGTCTGCCACGCGCAGCCCGGGTCGGGCTGCGAGCAACTGGGCTTTTCGCCTGAGGCTGCAAGTGCCGATAACGGCGCCGTCGGGCAGCTCCGAGAACTTCATGTGATCGCGCGATACGAGCACATCGCGCGGGTCCTCCCTAAAGGGGACCGCGCCTATCTTGAGGCCTTCGGGTAGCTGTGTGGGCAGGTCCTTCATGCTGTGCACGGCAAGGTCGATGATTCCCGAAAGGAGTTCGTTCTCGATTTCCTTTGTGAAGAGTCCTTTGCCGCCGATTTTCGCGAGCGCGACGTCGGTGATCTTGTCGCCGCTCGTTGAGATATTCTTGATGTGGAAATCGAGGTCGGGCTTGAAGAACTTGATGTGGTCCTTGACCCACTCCGATTGGATCATCGCGAGCATGCTGCCGCGCGAGCCTATTACTACGAGGGGTTCCTCCCCTGTGTTCGATTCCATAAAAACGCTCCCCGCCTAAGGCGGTCGGGGCATGGACCGTTCCAAAAACCCGGCTCAGGCGCCCGTCCCGGCTTCCTTCACTTCAATCCGAAAAGGTTTTTGATCGCGTCGATGTTCCTGTATCCGGCGCCCCGCGTGGCTTCCTCCTTGAGGGCCTGAGTCGGATGGTTTAGTATCTTGTTCACGATGCGTTCCGTCAAGTACTCTATCTCCTGCCTGTCGCTCTCGTCGAGATCGGGCATTTTGTTGAGCGAGCGGTCCAGCTCGGTTTTTCGGATTTCGTGGAGCGATTCGCGAAACTCCCTTATAACATCGCCGACGTCGAGTGTCCTCAGCCACGTCATGAACTCATCGGTCTCGCCTTCGACAATGGCGGCGCAGTGCTCGAGTTCTTTTTCTCTGAACGAAATGTTCTCGGATATGACTTTCTCCAGATCGTCGATGTTGTAGAGGTAAGCGTTTTCGACCTGGTCGATATCCGGATGGATGTCGCGCGGGACGGCGATGTCGATGAGGAGTATAGGCCGGTTGCGTCTGGCCTTCAGCACCTGGGGCAAATGTTTTGGATGGATTATGTAGTGTGGAGCGCCCGATGTGCTGATAATGACGTCGGCGCGGTGCATGTTGTCTACGAACGATTCATACTTGATGGCCATGCCGCCGTACTCGTCCGCCAGCCTGACTGCCCTCTCATAGGTGCGGTTGGCCACTACCACGGCGCTGATGCCGCTTTCCACCATGTGTTTCAGTGTGAGTTCGCCCATTTCTCCGGCCCCGATTATCATGACGGTCTTATCGGAGAAGTCGCTGAAGATCTTCTGGGCAAACTCGACCGCAACCGAGGCGACGGAAACTCTTCCGGCCCCGATATCGCTGGACGTACGCACTTTTTTCGCCACTCCGAACGCGCACTGAAACAGGTTGTTCAGCACCCTCCCGCTGACGCCTTCCTCCAGCGAGCACATGTAGGCGCTCTTCACCTGCCCGAGAATCTCGGCCTCGCCGATCACGAGCGAGTCCAAACTGCTGCTGACCGTGAAAAGGTGCCGCACGGCGTCGCGGTCGTAGTAATGGTAAAGGTGCGAAGCGAACGAGTCGGGGTCTAGGCTGTGAAAATCCGCGAGGAAACGAGTGATGTCGTCGGAGAGCCTTTCGGCTCCGGACGAGGCGAGGTACATCTCCACACGATTGCAGGTCGAAAGGACAACGATCTCCGTCTCGGGCATTCGCTCCTTCAGATCGATAAGCGCGCGCGGCAGAGTCCGCTCATCGAAAGCGAGCGTTTCCCTTATTTCGACCGGAGCGGTCTTATGATTCAATCCGACTACGAGAATGTCCATGATGAAAAAAAGGCTCGGCGAGCGTTTCCCCTATTTCAGAAACTCGTGTGGGCCGACGGCCAGAAACCTCGTGCCAAGGAAAGTGATTACCGTAAAGGCGAACGCGACTATTGTGAGCTGGGCGACCCTCTTGCCTCGGGCCACGGCGAGCAGCCGGATGTGAAACAGAGCGGCATATAGCAGCCACGTGATCCCCGTGAAAACCACCTTTGGATCATTCGGCCAGTCGGGACCGAGGATTTCAGACTCGTGCGCCCAATATATGCCTACGCCGATGGCGATTGTAAATAGTGGAAAGCCCATATTTATGAGTTTCTGATTCAGCTCGTCCAGCGCCTCGAGTGACGGAAGCTTGTGAAACACCGAGTCGAACGATTTTTTCGCCTTCAGCTGGCGGCGCTGCAGCAAATACATGATCGCCGAGGCGAATGCGACGGCGAAGGTCGCGTATCCTATAAATGCAAACACGACGTGAAGATAGAACCACCCGCTTCTCAGCTTCGGATCAATCGCGTCCGGTCCGCCCGCAGCGGCCGAGGCAATCAGAGCGAACACGGAGATAATGGGCAAGATGAAAGAGGACAGGCTCGGGAGGCCGAAGAAATACTCGACCACCAGGTACACCAGCATGATGGCCCATATGAAGAACGAAAGAGACTCGAACATGTTGGAGATGGGCAGAATTCCGATGGCTCGCCATCGAAGCGCAAAGAACGCGCTCAGCAGGACGAACCCCGCAACGGCGAGCCCGTTGGCGTAGCCGATTCGGAACCTCGCAGGAGAAAAAAGGAAGCCGACGGCCGCGACGGCGCCACCCCAGAGGCACATCATCGCGCAATAAAAGCTCGCCATCTGAAGAGCGTCAACACTCACGATTGTTGCTCCGCTTTCTTGGGCGCATAAGCCCCCTCGTTAATGACCTGCTCGATCGCCTTTCGCGCGGCCGTCTCGCCTTCGTTGCGACAGACATCCTCGATACGGGCCGCGGCAAGGGCCTTGAAAACCCTGCTCCTGCGCTCGGGATCGGTCACTTCCCTGATTATCGTCGGCCGGTACTCGCGCATGAGCGACAAGAAGTCCGCGTACTCTTCGCCATACTGCCGCTCAAGCTCCTTGCGGATCCTTTTTGCGAGCGCCGGGCTCGCCCCGCCCGTCGACACGCTGATTGCCAGATCGCCCCGGCGCACTTGCGAGTTTACGAAAAAATTGCACAGGTCGGGAACGTCGACGACGTTCACGAGTATGCCGCGCCGCCGGGCCTCCCCGGCGACCTTTTCGTTCACTTCCCTGTCGTCGGTGGCGCTTATGACGAGGAACCTTCCCGGAAGGTCATCGAGCCTGAATTTGCGCCTCGCGATCTCAATCTCCTCGAGGGCTTCGATTTCAGGGGCCACCTCGGGGCTTACCACTTTGACCCGAGCGCCTGCGGCGATCAGGGATTCCACTTTGCGCAGTGCGACGGCGCCGCCTCCCACGACGAGGCAGGGCGTCTCCTCGAGGTTCAGTGAGACCGAATACGGGACCGGCCGCCTTATTTCGTCGCCGTGCGAGTTCACTGCTCGATCACCACCGGAGTCCCGATCGGTATCAGCATGTAAAGCTCCTCGGCATCCGCAGGATACATGCGCGGACAGCCGTTGCTCGATTCCCACCCGATGGTCGAGGGATCGATGGTGCCGTGGATGCCGTAGTCGGGACCGATCCCCGGCGTCAGAGGTTTGAGAGCCGTCCATCGAGTGCCAAGCTCGTTTCGCGGATCGCCGGGAGGAATGGGCCCGTTGGGCGACCACCATGTGGGATTTTTAATCTTGTCCGAAACGACAAACTCGCCCACGGGCGTTGAACCATGTTTGCCGAGACCGACCTTGTACGATTTGAAGAATTCGTCGTGGTTATAAAGGACCAATCTGAATTCGGATTTGTCTATGTGAATTGAAAACTCCGAGTTAGGGATCAGAATCCTCATGTTAGGCCGAATACGCGTAGGACTCGATATGCCGTTGATCCTGCAGAGTTGGTCTACGGTCACGTTATTCCTGAGCGCTATGGCGACCATAGAATCTCCCGGCTTTATGAGATACACCTCCTTGTGTTCGTCAACCTTGGGTGTAAAAAACATCCGAATATTGAGGTCGCCGAGCAGCTTCTCCGCGATATCTCGGGCTTCGCCGGGCCCATCCGCAAGCGCCACCGCCTCTTCGTAGAGCGCGCGTGCCTCTTCCATGTCGCCGGCGCTTTCGGCGGTTCGGCCGAGCCCGGTCTTGGCAAGACTCGCGAACCCACCGGGCGCCCGGCTCAGGGCCACGCGCTCATACTGAGCGGCCGCTTCGCCGTCTCTGCCGAGCATCTCAAGACAACGCCCGATATAATAGTCGACCTCGACTGCGCGGGGATCACCTTCGATCCGGGGGCGGGCCCGCCATTTTTCGAGCGCCTCTTCATACTCGCCGCCCGCCTGCAATATGATGGCGACATAGTATTGGCTCTCCGGAGCGACGTCTGAGCGAGGATACTTGCGCAACACTTCGGAGAACAGGTGCTGCGCCTCCGGCCATTGCGACTTTTCATAAAGGCTTTTTGCCGCATTGAAGTGGTTGATCGAATCGCGAATCATTTTTTGCCGCCCAAAGTGGTACAGTACCGCCACCGCCGCAACGAGCAGTAATGTGACTACGATTCCGACAAAAAAGACGCCCTTCTTCATTTGGATTGAACTCCTATTTGTTGCCTTTCAATCGTCTATATTGGGTAGCGATCAATTCGACGCCCCTACATATCGGGGCGCGCCCGCTTTCTTAGCGCGAGACACCGCACCATTAGTGTACAGCATATGCCCCTGTTTTTCAACAGAAAGCTCCCGACGGACGGGTCACAGGACGGTTGACACGACACTAGATGCGCGAGGCCGACACGCGTTTAAGCGCCAACTGCAGTTCGGCGACTGATTGAAAACGCTTTTCCGGGTTCTTTTCCAGCGATGTCATTATTATGCGGCTGAGCGAGGGAGGAATTTTCGGATCGACGCGAGAAGGATCCTCGGGTTTGACTTTGCCGGTTATGTGCATCTTCATAATTTCTTTTCTGTCTTTGCCTTCATAGGGGAATTTGCCCGTGAATAATTCGTACATGCAGATGCCGAGCGAGTAGATGTCGGAACGCTCGTCAACGCGCCTGCCCCTTATTTGCTCGGGCGACATGTAGCGAGGCGTGCCGGCCCGCGATTTCGAGCGCAGAAATGAAAACGCCCCTTCTTCCACCGAAAGCCCGAAGTCCACGATCTTCACGCGGCCGCCCGTTGTGATGAGGATGTTCTCCGGCTTTATGTCACGATGGACAATCGTGTGATAGCGCCCGTCCTTGAGGCGATGCCGGTGTATGTAGTTCAGGCCCGCGCATATTTGCTGGCAGAGTTCCAGGAGCCGGCTCATGCTGAGGCCCCGATTCTCGATATGGCTCCTGAGGTTCTCGCCGTCTATGAACTCCATCAACATGAAGCCCTGCATCTTGCCGTCGCTTTTGCGGCGGAGTTCCATGATGTCGAAGATGTCGACGACGTTGGGATGATCGAGTTCGCGGGCTATATTGAGTTCGCGGAGGAGGTATTCGGACCTTTTCTTGTCTTCGAGGAACTGTTCCGGCAGGACTTTTATGGCAACCTTGCGGCCTTCCTTCTCGTCGATGCCCAGATATACTCGGCCCATGCCCCCCTTTCCGATCGGACGAATGATGCGATATGGGCCAACCCTCTGTGCAGTCATTTCGTCCGGGCCTTCTCCTTAACGAAACGCTTCAGGCCGTCCCGACCAGCGCGGGTTTGCGCTCATGCATCTCGATGGCGTCCTGCGGGCATTTACCGACGCAGATACCGCACGCAATGCATCGCTCCTCGTCAACGACGTGCAACTGCTTTTTTTCTCCTGTTATCGCGTTGACGGGACACACTTTCTCGCAGATCGTGCATCCGTTGCACTCGTCGGTAATGAAGGCCCGCTCCTCCTTCGGCTTGCCCCAGATGCAATCGGACGGACACGCCCTCACGCATAGCCCGCACTTGACGCACTTGGTGTGGTCGATGACGGCCAGCCCGTCCTGAACGGTTATCGCGTCGTACGGGCACGTGCGCTCGCAGACGCCGCAGGATATGCAGCCAACCTCGCATATCTTTTTCACGCGTGCGCCCTTGTCATGCGACTTGCACATGACGAAGACCTCATGGGCGGCGTCGTACAGGTCGATCAGGCCCCGCGGGCACACGTCGACGCAAACACCGCAACCCGTGCACTTGTCATAACGGACATAGGGCACACGGTGGAAGTCGTATTCGATAGCGCCGAAAGGGCACGCCTTGGCGCACGAGCCAAGCGCCAGGCATCCGTAAGAGCATGCCTTGGCCCCGTTGAAAAGGATATAGGCGGCCCGACAGTCGTCGATACCGTGATATTCATATTGGAGCTTGGCAATCCCGATGTCGCCGCGACACTGGATCTTTGCGACCCTCGGCACGGCCGATTCGGCCTCAACGCCCATCACCTTGGCCACGAGGAGCATCGTCGCCTCGCCGCCGGCAAGGCAGGCGTTTACCGGCGCTTTCCCTTCGGCTATCGCCTTGGCGGCGCCGGTGCAGCTCGGATGTCCGCACGCGCCGCAATTGACGCCCGGAAGCACGGCTTCGAGTTCTTCGACGCGCGGGTCGACCTCGACGGCAAATTTCTCGGAGGCAAACGCCAGAACCGCGCCCGCGAACAGGCCGAGACCTCCAACCACCATTATCGCATATGCTATGGTTTTCGCAATTTCCAGTGTTTCTTCCATAATCCTATTAATCCAACCTGCAATACCGACTGCAAAACCTAGAATTTCATTCCGGAAAATCCCATGAATGCGAGTGAAAGAAGGGCCGCAACTATGAACGCTATCGGCGCGCCTTCCATCGCCTTGGGCACGTCGGTGATATCAAGACGCTCGCGTATGCCGGCCATGATAATGAGGGCCAGCGCAAAGCCGACGGCCGCGGAAAATGAAAAAACGATCACCCCAATAATATTGTACCCTTCCTTGATGTTAAGCAAGGCCACTCCCATGACGGCGCAGTTGGTCGTTATGAGAGGCAGATATATACCCAGCGCGGAGTAGAGCGACGGGTTGAACTTCTGGAGAAACATTTCCACGAATTGCACAAGGGCCGCGATAACCAGGATGAAGCTCACGGTCTGAAGGAAGCCGACGCCGGCTGCGACAAGAATCTTGTTTACAAAATACGTTACTATGCCGGCGAGCGTCATCACGAACATGACGGCCATGCCCATGCCCACAGACGATTCCACGCTCCGCGAAACGCCCACGAACGGGCAGATCCCCAGGAACCGACTCAGGACGAAGTTGTTGATGAAGATCGCCCCTATCGCTATTGTTATTAATGTGGAAAAATCCGTGAGTTCCGTCACGACGTCTCCTTGCTCTCGGCCGCCCTTCTTATTTCGAGACGGCGATTTATCAGGTTCATCCCCGCCATCAGGATCCCGAGCGTGAGAAACGCCCCCGGCGGCAGTATCATGATCAGCGACGGTTGATAGCTCGAAGGGACAACCGGCCGTCCAAGCAGTTGGCCCGCGCCGATCATCTCCCGGATTCCGCCGAGAACTACCAGATTCAGGGTAAAGCCGAGCCCCATCCCCAAGGCGTCCACTACGGAAAACCATGTGGTGTTCTTGGACGCGAACGCCTCGGCCCTGCCGAGGATTATGCAGTTGACCACGATGAGGGGAACGAATATCCCGAGCGCGGCGTGCAGCTCGGGCGCAAACGCATGCATCGAAAGATCGATTATGGTCACAAACGATGCGATCACGACGATAAACGAGGGAATCCGAATCTTGGCCGGGATGAAATCCCTGATGAGCGAGATCACGATGTTGGAACCCAGCAGCACGCTGAGCGTCGCCAGGCCCATCCCCAACCCGTTCAAAAGCGAGGTCGTAACGGCCAGCGTCGGGCACAGGCCGAGCATCAGGCGAAATATCGGATTTTCGTCCCAGAACCCTTTAAGGAATTCATTCCGCGCGCTCATCCTCGAGCTTCTCCTTCAATTCGCTCCGGACCTCCCGGAACCCCACGGCGGCCTCGCGAACGCGATCGGTCACGGCGCGCGAGGTTATGGTTGCGGCCGTGATGGCGTCGATCGTGCCGTCCGGAGCATCTTTTTTAAGCCAAGCCTCGCCCGGACGCAGTCCGGAAAACTGTGCGAGAAACCACGGGTCGATGTCGCCGTATTTTATCTGGACGGCGTTTGCGCCGAGGCCGGGCGTCTCCGAGTGACTCTTTATCCTTACGCCGGCGATCTTCTCGCCGCCGGCATCCATCGCTATGACTATTTCGATCGGGCCGCTGTAGCCTTTGTTTGTCACGGCCGTGAAAGCCGTTCCCGCAAACTCTCCGTCGAGTCGCCCGATGTAGTATTGGCTCTCGCCTATCCGCACGGGTTCGGGATCGAAGGCGACCATCCCGCCGCGCTGCTCGCCCGCGAGGGCCTTGCCCCGGAGCATGCGCGCCTTCCGCTCCTCGTTGTCGCGGATACGGTCGCGTGTGATGGAGTCGATATAAGCGAGCGCGCCGGCCGAAATCGAGCATATCAAAAACAGCATGAGGCTTAACCTGGCATAGACCCTCATGACGCGCCCTCCCCGAATCGGCGCGGTACCGTGAATCTATCGATCAGCGGCGTGACCGCGTTCATTATCAGAATCGAATAGGAGACTCCCTCCGGGGGGCCTCCCTTGAGACGCACAAGAAACGTCAGCAGCCCGCAGCCGATCCCCATGATGACCTGCCCCTTGATCGTGATGGGCGATGTGACCATGTCGGTCGCCATGAAGAACGCTCCCAGCAAGAGGCCGCCGGCAAAGACGTGCATGAGAAAATCACCGTTGAAATACCCTTCGGGGGCGCCGAAAATCCACATCAACGCGCCGGTCGTGGCGATGAAGGCGACCGGGAGCTGCCAGTAGATGAGGCGGCGATAGATCAGATACGCCGCGCCCAGCAAGAGCGCAACCGCCGACGTCTCGCCTATGCATCCGCCGACGCGCCCTATGAAGAGATCGAGCAGCGAGAACGGATCGGCCTGCGCGCCGCCCTTGACAAGCGGAGTGGCGGAGCTTATGACATCCACGGCCACGCCGAAGCGGTCGGCCACGTTATACGTCCAGAAGGAGAATTCCCCGCCCTGCCACCAGTCGGGCTTGAGCCAGCCTTTTGTCATGGCCACCGGCCACGCCGCCAGGAGCATGACACGGCCCCCGAGCGCGGGGTTGAATATGTTCGCGCCGAGACCGCCGAAGGCGAGCTTGACTATCAATATGGCGAACGCGCTGCCGATGGCGGCGACCCAAAGCGGCACGCCGGGCGGCAGGTTGAGCCCCAGGAGCAGGCCGGTCACGACTGCGGAGCAATCGCCGACGGTCAGGTTCCATCCGAGTAACTTTTGGGCCAGCGCCTCTGCCGCCAGGGCCGAAACTACGGCCACCGCAAGCACGACGGCGGAGCGGAAGCCGAAGAAATACACGCCGACAATCGTCGCGGGCGCGAGCGCCAAGAGCACGTCGATCATCACGCGCTTCACGCTGTCTTCCGAGCGCACGTGCGGCGAAGTCGTTACTATAAGCTGTCGGCCTGAGGTCATTTTGCCTCTTCTTTGGCGCGTTGTTTCTGTAGAATTTTCTGAAGCTCGACCTTGCCGAACTTGAACATGTGGATCATCGGCCTGCCCGCGGGACACACGTAGGAGCAGCAGCCGCACTCGACGCAATCCAGCAAACCCAGGGCCTTGGCCTCCTCTAATTTGTGCCTTTCGCAGAGAATTCCGAGAGCTGACGGCAGCAGGAACATGGGGCATGCGTTCACGCAGCGCCCGCAGCGTATGCACGTCTGGGATTCGACTATGCTGACATCGGCCTCGGCCAGCGCCACTATCCCCGATGTTCCCTTGATGACCGGAACGTCAGTCGTGTACTGCGCGATGCCCATCATCGGGCCGCCCATCAGTATTTTCACGGGATCGACGGCAAAGCCGCCGCAGTAGTCTATAACGTCCTGGAAGCTCGTTCCGATCCGCACGATGAGGTTCTTGCGCTGTGCAAAGGCAGAACCCGTGACGGTCAGCGCACGCTCTACCAGGGGCTTGCCGTCGAAGACGGCCTCCGCCGCGGCGAGCGCGGTGCCGACGTTGTTGATGCCGACGCCGACGTCCATCGGGAGCCCCCCGCCCGGAACCTCGCGTCCGGTCAACACGTATATCAACTGTTTCTCCGCGCCCTGCGGATACTTGGTGGGCAATTTCTTGACCGTGATGCCGGGATACTTGGAGGCGGCCTCGCCGATCGCGCACAGCGAGTCGGGCGTGTTGGCCTCGATCCCTATGATCGCGCGCTCCACGCCGATCGCCCTCATCATCAACCTGAGCCCGAGAACAACGTCGGAGGCGCGCTCCCGCATCACCCTGTCGTCGGCGGTGAGGAAGGGCTCGCACTCGGCCCCGTTCAGGATGTAAAGCTCGATGTTCTTCTCGGGCGGCGGAGAGAGCTTGACATGAGTGGGGAAGGCCGCTCCGCCGAGCCCCACTATGCCGCCTTCGGTTACGGCCCTCTTAATGTCATCGGGCGGGATCTCGTCGATTTTTTCGCGCGGGCGCTTTTCCCCCTCGACCCATTCATCGTTTCCATCCGACTTGATTTCTATCGCCTCGCAGCTTCGGAATACCGGATGGTTCTGCTGTTTTATGGAAACGACCTCGCCGGAGATGGAGGCGTGCATGGCCGCGGTGACAAACCCCGCGCCCTTTGCGATGCACTGGCCGGTCTTCACACTCTCGCCGATCTTCACCATGGCGCGGGCGGGCGCGCCGAGGTGCTGCCTGAGGGGAATGACCACGCGTTCGGGCGGCGGCATCACCTCCAGGGGCTTTTTCTCGGTGTGATGCTTCTCCTCCGAGGGATGGATCCCGCCGCTGAAGCTTTTTGCCACACTCTTAAACATAGGGAACTATCCAACCTTAATATATTGGTCAAAGATACGGGAAAACGCCGGGGTAAAGACATTACAAAATATTTTGCATTTTAGCATAATGCCGTAAATCAAGTCAATCATGTTTTGAGAATAAATGGATTGGAAAACGGGCAGGAAACATTCGGGGGATGAAAGCGTCGCGCGTCGCGAGATGTGAAAGTCGGCCGGCGCTGCGCGCAAATGAAGCCCGAGGAATACTCGGCATCGAGGAGGTCAGATCGAGCTGATAGACGTTACCAGCATCGAAACGTTCAGCCCGCCGCCCAGCCTGGACTCGGGCTGGATGCGGATGCTGGCGATTGCGACACCTGCGCCGGTTCTCTCGACCTCATACAGATACGACACGAGATTCGCCAGCGAGATCCCCTCCAGCCTCAGCTCCACCATTTCTTCGGCGAGGTTGGCGTCAAGATTGCGTCTCGATGGCTTCATCGACGTCAGGTTAGTTTTGAGGTTGAGGTTGTTGGCTGTGTGCGAGAGGAAGGGCAACAGCTCGAAGTCCCGGGCCCTGCCGCCTATTCGCCGCTTGATCTTTCCGGTTTCATCCAGAATCTGGTCATACTCGCGTTGGAGCAACCTCAGCTCTTTAAGCTGGATTTCGGCTTTGACAATTGAGCGCTTCAGCTCGGCGCGTTTCCTCAAGGCGGGCGATACGAGCGCCATGTGAATAATCGCAATGAGCACCAGGGCGCCGCAGGCGGCAATGATTTTTTTCTCCCGGGTCCTGAGATCCATTATAAACCGCCTCCTCCTGCGCCGGAAGCCGATTCTCTTCCAATCCTCGCTCTGATGCGGAAGTTCACTTTTTTCCCCTTGTCGGACTTTGTGGCGGAATCGATTTTCACGTCGTGGAACAGGGGCGATCCCTCGACCCGCTTCTTAAACGCGTCGATGTCGTCAAATGATTCGACAACGCCGGTCATTCGGAGCACATTGTCGGAGTCGGCCAGATCGTTGAGTGAAAGGTTCTTTATCTCGGACGCCCCCGTCGCCACCTCGGCCAGCACCTCAATTGGCGAAACATATTCGGAGGAGTAGTTCTTGAGGATCTTGAACTTCTCCTGTTCCTGCTTGATTCTCTGCTCGGCCGCACCGGGGGACTTTATGCCCGGCATGGTGTCCGAGAAGATCTTGACCATCTCTTCATTGAGGGCCTTCATGTGGTTTGCCTGGCTGTGAATCTGCGCCCGGATGCCGGCGAACCACGCGACCAGCGCCAGCGCGAGCACGGCCGCGCTGAAAATGAGATTCGGCCTCACTCGAGACAGCGCGGAAGGCGGCGCGAACTCTTCCCGCATGAAGTTGACGGCGTTTGCCCGGGCCCCGAGGCCCGCGTGCGCCAGGGCAACAGCGAGACCGCAGGCTTCGGCGATATCCGAGAAGCTCGGAGGAATCTCGGCAAGCATCCGCTCGTTGAACTCGACCCTTCTCACGGAAAGATCTCGGAATTCTTCCTGCAGGACTTCGCGGATCGCTTCGCCTGCGGCGCCGCCCAGGCACAGGGCGCCGATTTCGGCGGTCTCATCGCCGGTGGATTGAAAACCGACAAACGAGCGGCGCAACTCCTTGACAAGGCCGCTGACGGCGCTCTCATCTCCCTCGGATACACCGTCGAGGTTCCGGTAGCCGACCAGTCTCTCTCCAACAAAAAAGCCGAGAAACGAATTTTCGCTGCCGGTAAGGAGCAGGGCGGTGACCCTGTCGGGCGAAAAATCGAAGGGAGTTATGTAGAAATCGGCCAAAGCCAGCGCATCGAGTGTAAGAATCTGGGGGTCGACCCCCGCCGCTGTCAACAACTCCAGTCTCTCCGATATAAGCTCCTTGGCCACCGCGATCGCCAGTACCTCGGAGCCATCGTCCAGCTTTCGAATCATGACGCAGTCGGAGATCACATGATCGACAGGATACGGAATCTGCGCTTCGATCTGGTACTTCAAGGTGTCTTTGATCTTCGAGGGGTCCGTAAGAGGCATGCGCACCGTGCGGTTTATGCTGCCGGAGGCGGGAAGGCACGCGACGCACACATCGCTGTCGTCTGTTCCATTTTCCCTGAGCGCGTTCTTTATGATTGAGGCCGCTTGAGCCGGCTCGCGCCCCGTCTCATCCGGGATCGCCTCTTCGACCAGGTTGAGGATCTTCGTTCGCCCGCCCTGCTGAGTGGCGACGGCTATCCTGACGAAACCGGGCTGAATGTCAATACCGACGCTCCTGCTCTGGAACATCATCTACCTGCTTTCCAGTACACCGTCTCGATGCTGAAATAATCGCCTTCCAGCCCTTCCTCTTCGCTGACCCTTTTCAGAAGCGCCGAAAGCTTTACCTCGCGGATCGGCGTTCCCTCCTCCAAAGCTCCCCCGGGAAAGACGAGCCCCTTGGACGAGACGAGAAAGAACGAACTCCGCGTTGTGAACTTCTCGGGCAAATCGATATCGGGGAGCCGAGTGGCCATGTCTTCGGCGCTTTCAAACGGAGAATCCTCGCGCATGCCAATTACCATCGAGGCGAGCGATTCGCTGTTGAGCACGGCCGCGATGACTTCATCGCGCGCAGTGTTGATGTTGACGCTCCCGCGCTCGTCCCCACAAATGGTGACAAATTCAGCCAGTCCGGGAGTATCCCCATCGCCGTACAGGACCTCTTCGTCGAACCCTTCCATGAACAACAGTTCATTGATGCTGTCGAGAGGGCCGTTCTTGCACCTTATGGGCGGATTCAGCGATTCGTAATACGAGCTTTCGGCCCCGAAGGGCTCTTCCTCGTTGTTCTCGTCGATCCAATCCACGATCTCATCGACGAGATTGGGGTCCAGCTCCAGCGACTCGAACAGGCGCCGGACGCTCTCAACCATCTGGATGTTTGTGCCTTCGATATCGAGCTCGGTGGCCGGCCTTTCGATCAGCCGGTTCAGGTTGAGCTTGGACATCTCGTCCGAAACAACTGCCGTGGCCCTGGAGGACTGGATTTCAAGCTCTATCTCTTCGCTCCATTCCTCATCCAGCGTATCATTGTAGACCCCATCTTCCGCGTCGGCCGCGATGTCGTTTAGCAGCGCAGCCATGGCGGTTTCGACGCCCGCGGCGGCGGCGGCTTCGGCCCTGAGATCATCCACCATGTTGCCGGACAGTGTCGCATGAACCCGCATGAGGTAGTTGAACTCCAAGACCACGACCGACAGGACGACCGTTATCAGCAGGGTCAAGAGCAGTGCCATGCCTCGCTCGTCCGGCCGCGCATCCGGCAACCGCTCTTTGACTATTATGGGAGATTTGTTCATCTGGTGTCAAGCCGTCGACGGCGGTCTTCAAGCGGCGAACCGCCGTGCATTTTCGCCCAAGCTCCC
>CBFDAY010000020.1:0-16063 GCA_965602895.1 uncultured bacterium | reverse complement strand
CAGAAACTAAGTAGTATAGTAGTCCAGCGAAATTCGGTGTCTCGGCGAAACTACTTAAGCTGCTGTGAAAGCGTCACTTATGGTATCCTGCTGGCTTCTGTTTCCAGAAGACTCCAGGAGGACCATATTTGAGCGTATCCGACCCCTCTCGAGACATTCCGCTGCCCAGATCCTGGCCCAATCATATCAAGGTTGGGGTAGTCCACGCCATCTCGATTGCTCACGCCGCTGTGGTCTGCTCCAGCAATAAGAGCAAGCGGAATAATTCCTGAGAATATTTGTTCGAATCTTCACTTTCCCGAAGTGTAACTTTCACCCATCCCGTCGTCTGAATATCGCTTTCGGCGAGTCAATAATCCGTTTTCAATTCTTCATAGTCAGCCAGCTTCAATTCGCTCTTTAAAGCAGTGCCAGTAAAGAAAACCCCTCCTGAATCCCAGGGCCAAACGGGCTTGAATTGGCAAGCTATCAAGTAACTTAAACTATATATAACGTCCTTACCAACTCGGCGCCGGCGGTACCGATCCACGACTCCTTTGTGTCCGATGTCGATACGCACCCAACCGAGAAAAGCCCGAAGGCTACAATTGCGAATAGCGCCATTCCGCCCATCGTCTTCATAAAGATTCCTCCTATCAGGCCGTTGCATCAAAAAAAGGGGGCGACGGCGTCCTTAATCTAAATCTGACAAGGGTTATGAATTCCCGCAAGCGGAAGTGCGCCGTTATCCCTGCGGTAAAGCATTGCAGATGGCGGAGGGAGAGGGAATCCATTATTGGATCCAGTTTGAATCGGGCATCATTGTCCCGAATTCCGATGCAATCTTGCCGGCGCATCGTTCCGAAGAAGCGCGTAACACTTTTCCCACGATTTTGTTGACAGCACTTGGTCGGCATGATATACTTACGCCGCCAAAAACCCAGGGGGCTTTTCTTTTTTTAAAAAACCCCGTGCCGGGCGCTTCACCCCTAAAGCGGCGTCCTGGTTTATCTGGAGAAATTGAAATATTGCATCTCGCCACATATGCTAAGAGGGTACCTGTTGTGCGTGAGCCGAGCCTTCACGCTTGCGGGTCAGTCACGATCCGTGTTTCCCGGCAAAGAACAAAGGAAGAGCGGCCATGATTTGGGACCGAGAACATGAATGCATGCCAAGGAAGCATCTCCGGGAACTGCAGCTCAAGCGGCTGAAGAGCGTTGTGAGGAGAGTCTACAAGAATGTTCCTTATTTCCGCGACAAGCTCGACTCCCTCGGACTCAAGCCCTCCGACATCAAGTCGCTCAAAGATCTTCCCAAGCTCCCTTTCATCACGAAGCATGAGCTTAGGGAAACCTATCCGTTCGGGTTGCTGGCGACGCCGCTGACCGACGTGGTCAGAATCCACTCCTCTTCGGGCACGACCGGGAAACCCGTGGTCGCCGGCTATACCCGCGCCGACATTAAGCTGTGGGCGGAGTTGATGGCGCGCACGCTGACCTCATGCGGCGTAACGGCCGATGACATGATACAAAACGCGTATGGATACGGCCTGTTCACCGGCGGGCTCGGCATCCACTACGGCGCCGAACGGGTTGGCGCCACCGTCATTCCGATCTCGGGCGGAAACACCAAGCGTCAATTGATGTTGATGGAAGACTTCGAGACGACCGTCCTGGCGTGCACGCCGTCATATTCGCTCCAAATCGCCGAGGTCGCAAGTGATATGGGCCTCGACATAGGCAAGATGAAGCTCAGAATCGGCGTCCTTGGGGCCGAGCCCTGGTCGAACGAGATGCGGGATGAAATCGAGGAGAGACTTCAAATCAAGGCAACGGATATCTACGGGCTGACCGAGATAATCGGCCCCGGCGTTGCGGCCGAGTGCGACAAAAGGTGCGGGCTTCATATTTTTGAGGACCATTTTATACCCGAAATTATCGATCCTGACACGGGCGATGTCCTGCCGGACGGCGAGACCGGCGAACTCGTGCTGACCTGCATTACGAAAAAGGCGTTCCCCGTCATCCGGTTCCGCACGCGCGACATCGTCATGCTCGAAAAGCGCAAGTGCAAATGCGGCCGCACGCTTGCGCGCATGAACAGGGTAACCGGTCGCAGCGACGATATGCTTATCATACGCGGCGTAAACGTGTTCCCCTCACAAGTCGAAAGCGTGCTCGTCGGAATCGACGAGGCCGAGCCGCACTATCAGTTAATCGTGAGACGGGAAGGGCCCATGGACACGCTTGAGGTGCAGGTCGAGGTCGATGAAAAGCTTTTCTCCGATGAGATTAAGCAACTGCAGCAGGTGCAGCGCAGGATCGCGGGGGAAATAAACAGCCTGCTCGGAATCGGAGCGAAGGTGATTCTGGTCGAGCCGAGGACTATCGAGCGCAGCATGGGCAAAGCAAAGAGGGTCATCGACCTGCGCAAGGAGGGATAACCGGTGAAGATAAAACAGGTCTCTGTGTTCCTCGAAAACAGGGTCGGCCATTTGCGCATGGTCACCGAAGAGCTGAAGAAGGCGAGCCTTAACATCCGCGCGATCTCGCTCGCCGACAGCGAAACGTTCGGCGTGCTGCGCATGGTCGTCGAGGATCCTGACAAGGCGTACCAGGTCCTGCGCGCGGCCAACCACGCCGTGAAAGAGACCGAAGTCATCGCCGTCGAGGTGCCCGACAAGCCCGGCGGCCTTTCGGACCTGTTGAAGACCCTCGAGGACTGTGGCGTAAACATCGAATATATGTACTCAGTTCTCGAAAAGAAAAGCGATAACGCCGTGATAATCCTCCGGGTCGGGGAAATCGACACCGTCGTTGCGGAGATGGAGAAGCAGAATGTGAAACTGCTCTCCTCAGAGGAAGTCTACGGCGCGTTGTAGGCGTGTTTGAGTCCCAGCGTGGGTGCGCGGGCCGCCCGATCGGCGGACTGCGAGCGGGGGGCGATGGTGAGAAGGGATGTCACAGGGGAGGAAATGGAGAATGAAAAAGGTTCTGGTCTTTACTGCAATCATCTGCATGATTCTTAGCGGAACCGCGTTGGCGGCCGAGCCGATCAAAATCGGGGCGGTCTTTGCCGTTACCGGCAAGGCGTCCTGGCTTGGCGAGCCTGAGCGCAACACGGTCAATATGATTGAGGCCGAAGTCAACGCGGCGGGCGGCATCAACGGCAGGCTCATCGAGGTGATCGTCGAGGATACCGCCGGCGTGGAGCCCAACACGATCAACGCAGTAAAAAAGCTAATCAATAAGGACAACGTCGTGGCCATAATCGGCCCCTCGCGCAGCGGCACGACGATGGCCGTAAAGCCTATCGTGGAAGAGAGCGCCGTCCCGCTCATCTCCTGCGCGGCCGCCGCGGCGATAGTCGACCCGCTGGCGAAGTGGGTGTTCAAGACTCCACAAAAGGACAGCGACGCCGTCATCCGCATTTACGAGCACGCCAAGGCGAACGGGGCCACGAAAATCGCCATTATCACGGGAACCACCGGATTCGGCGCGGCGGGAAGAACCCAGTTGTTGAAGTATGCTCCCAAGATGGGCATGGAGATCGTGGCCGATGAGACCTACGGCCCCGCCGATACGAACATGGAAGCCCAGCTTACCAAGATCAAGGCGACCGACGCGCAGGCCATCGTTAACTGGTCCATCGTGCCCGCCCAGGTCATCGTCGCGAAAAATATGAGCCAGCTCGGCATGAACATCCAGCTATATCAGAGCCACGGTTTCGGAAACGTCAAGTTTGCCGAGGCCTGCGGCGAGGCCGGCGATGGCATCATATTCCCGGCAGGCCGGCTCCTCGTCGTTGGCACACTTGACGATGCCAACGCGCAAAAGGCGCTTCTGACCAAATACAAGGCCGGATACGAGGCGAAATACAAGGATGAAGTCAGCACCTTCGGTGGCCACGCATATGATGCCCTGTGGCTCGTTATCAACGCCATCAAGGCCGTCGGCACGGACAAGGATAAAATCAGGGATTACATCGAGAACACCAAGGGGTTCGTCGGCACCGGCGGAGTTTTCAACATGTCTCCCGAAGATCATTGCGGCCTGCAAAAGGACGCCTTCGAGATGATAACCGTCAAGGACGGCAAGTTCGTCGCCCTTTCGTCCGTAACACAGTAACATTGTAACATTGATGGATGTGGCGGGCCGGCGGGGCGAATCGCCAAGAGATACTCGATCGGCTCGATCACTTTTCGGTTGGAACAAAGACTTCGATAACGAAGTCGCAAATGCATCTTGTTTCACGGCTGCGGGACGGGGCCTCATGGAACCGTGCCCGCAGCCGCGAATATGCATGCGGACTTGTCTTGGCGGCGCCGCCGCCGAATCGCTGAGAAATGGATGCTCTTTCAAGGACGCTACAGTACATATTGACCGGCGTGGCCATCGGAAGCATCTACGCGATGGTCGCGCTCGGTTTCAATATCATATACAATAGCACCGGCATAATAAACTTTGCGCAAGGCGAGTTCGTGATGCTGGGCGGCATGTTGCTCGTCACGCTGACCGCAGGCTGGAACATACCGCTGCTCGTCGCGATTCCCGTCGTTGTAATCCTGGTCGCCCTGCTCGGCATGATGTTTGAGCGGATAGCGATTCATCCTCTCAAAAGCCCCTCCGTCCTGATTCTTATTATGATAACAATCGCCGGTTCCATTCTCATAAAGGGAATCGCGATGTTTGCGTGGGGCAAGGATCCGCGCTATCTGCCCCATTTTTCCGGCGAAACGCCGATTGCGATCATGGGGGCCACGATTTTGCCCCAGACGCTGTGGATACTCGCAAGCCTGGCGGCGGTCGTGATGGGACTGGCTTACTTTTTCAACCGGACTCTCCTGGGCAAGGCCATGCGTGCCTGCGCGCACAACCGCAATGCGGCCATGCTCGTCGGCATCAACGTGAGAAAAATGGTGACGCTCTCCTTCGGCCTGTCGGCGGGGATCGCGGGCCTGGCGGGGATAGTCATCACTCCGGTTATACTGATGGATTATCAGCGAGGGTCGATGCTCGCCCTCAAGGGCTTCGGCGCGGCCATACTGGGCGGCCTCGGAAGCGGCCCGGGGGCGGTCGTGGCGGGACTGCTGATAGGCGTCCTTGAGTCCCTCGGCGCGGGCTATATTTCGTCCCACTACAAAGACGCCATCGCACTAGTTGTCCTGCTCGGAGTGCTGTTCGTGCGTCCGGGAGGCATTTTCGGCAGCGCAGAGGCGCAACGATTGAAGAGATTCTGATTTGCGCCCGGCAGACCGGCTGAATTTGACGTATGAAGCGACATATTCCGTTAGCTATTTTTGTTCTGGCGGTCATGGGGCTGCCGGTCGCCGTTCGAAACCCGTACTATGTAGGGGTTCTCGTCTTTGCCGGCATCTATTGCATGATCACGATTTGCCTTGGTCTGCTGCTGGGCTACGCCGGCCAGATATCGCTCGGGCACGCCGCTTTTTATGGAATAGGCGCATACGCCTCGGGGCTGCTCACGACGCGATGGGGCCTATCGCCATGGCTCGCGCTTGTTTGCGCGATGGTCATCACCGGCGTCATGGCCTATATGATCGGGAAGCCCGTGCTGAAACTGCGCGGCCATTACCTTGCGATGGCCACGCTGGGATTCGGGGAAATAGTATACATTTTCTTCAACGCGGAGGTTGGGCTCACCGGCGGGCCGTCCGGCTTCGGGGAAATCCCGCGGCTGGCCATTGGAAGTTTTGCCTTTAAAAAGGATATCCATTTCTATTATCTTGTTTGGGTGACTGTGATAATCCTGCTTGCGCTCGTGCTCAACGTGATAAATTCGCGCATCGGCAGGGCTCTCAGGTCGATTCACGGGAGCGAGACCGCGGCCAACGCGATGGGGGTCAACACGGCGTCGTACAAGCTGAAAGTGTTCGTCTTCAGCGCCGTTGTCGCGTCCGTCGCCGGCAGTTTTTACGCTCATTACGTCACGTTCGTCAGCCCCACGACGTTTGGCGCAGATGTTTCGATCCTGCTGGTTACGATGGTGATTGTCGGAGGGATGTCCAGCGTCTGGGGAGCCGTTCTCGGCGCGGCGCTGCTGAGCATGCTTCCCGAGTATCTCCGCGCGTTCGGAGACTACGACATCCTTATATATGGAGCCGTCATGATGGCTATCATGATGTTTGCGCCGGAGGGGCTGACCGGGATCGCCGCCGCGATCAGGAGAAGCCTTGCGGGACGACCGGCTCGCGGCGCCGAGGCATGATGCGAATGCGGATTGGCCGAATATGCTGAGCGTTGAAGGACTGGCCAAAGAGTTCGGCGGCGTTATAGCCGTCAGCGACCTGAGTTTTCGAGTCGCCGAAGGGCAGATAAAGTCGATTATAGGGCCCAACGGGGCGGGGAAGACGACCCTGTTCAATCTGCTGACGGGGCTGCTGCCTTCGACCTGCGGGAATATATCGTTTCTCGGTCGCAGTCTCTGCGGCCTCAGGCCGCATACGATCGCGGAGATGGGTGTCTCGCGCACGTTCCAGAACGTCGAAGTATTCGACAACATGAGCGTTTTGGAAAACGTGATGCTCGGATGCCACTGTCGCACCGGCTGCGGGGCCGTAAGCGTGGCGTTTCGGAGGAAAAAGGCCCTCAGAGAAGAGGAAAAGATACGGGAAAATGCGCTGAGGCAGATCGAGATCGTCGGGCTCGACGCCGATCCCGATTCCTTGCCCGCCTCGCTGCCGTTTGGAAAGAGGAGGCGGCTCGAGTTTGCGAGAGCCTTGGCGACTTCTCCGAAGCTGCTATTGCTCGACGAGCCCGCATCAGGGTTGAACATGCGCGAGACCGAGCGGATAGCCGACCTGATCCGCAAGATCAGGGACTTCGGCATAACCATCATACTCGTCGAACACGATATGTCCGTGGTGATGGAGATCTCCGACGAGGTTCTGGTTATGGACTATGGGATGAAAATCGCCGAGGGAAAGCCGCGCGACATACAAAAAGACGAGGAAGTAATCGCAAGATACCTGGGGTGAGCCCGCGTCCATGTTGAAAATACAGAACCTCAAAAGCTATTATGGACGTCTGCAGGCCCTTCGGGGCGTGAGCCTGCACGTCGGAGGCGGCGAGATCGTGACCCTGATCGGCGCCAACGGGGCGGGCAAATCGACGATTCTCAATACCGTCGCCGGCCTGATAAAGCGGAGCGAGGGCAAAATACTGCTGGACGGGAAAGACATCAGGGGGCTTCCGCCCGAAAGGATCGTCAAGCAGGGAGTTGTGCTCGTGCCGGAGGGGAGGCAGTTGTTCGCGCCGATGACGGTCGAGGACAACCTGGCGCTCGGGGCATACCTGCGCCACAGGAACGGCAGCAAGGCCGAACTAAGAAATGATATGGAGATGGTTGTCGACATGTTCCCGATCCTGAAGGAGAGGCGCGGGCAACTCGCAGGCACGCTTTCGGGCGGCGAACAGCAGATGCTGGCCATCGGGAGAGCGTTCATGTCGAAACCCCGCCTGATGCTGCTCGATGAGCCCTCCATGGGTCTGGCCCCGAAGATCGCAGAAGAAATATTCCAGACGATAATCCGCCTGAAGCAGCAGGGAGTGACGATTCTGCTGGTCGAGCAGAACGCCCGCATGGCTCTTGAGGCCTCGGAGCGCGGGTATGTGATCGAGACCGGACAGGTAGTTGTCCAGGGGCCGAGTTCCGAACTGCTGCGAAACCACGAGGTGGAAAGGGCATACCTCGGGAAAACATACGAAAAGGTGTGGGAATAGTAACCCTTTTGAAGAGTCTTCCATGACAAGCACAGACAATCAATGCGCCGGGATGAGTCGCGACGAGATCGAACAGTTGCAGCTCGAACGCCTTCAGGCCGTGCTCCATCGCGTATACAAGAACGTGGACTTTTACAGGGAGTCCTTTCATGGAAAGGACTTTTTCCCCGACGACATCGTCTCTCTCGAGGGGCTTCGGCGGCTCCCGACCACGGGGCGCGCGACCCTCGTGGAGAACCATCCCTACGGCATGTTCGCCATTCCCTTAAGGGAAGTGATTCGGCTCCAGGCGACATCGTTGGTCGTCAGGGAAGCCATTGTTGTCGGGTTCAGCCGCAACGATGTCGATCACTGGACCGAGCTTGCCGCGCGTTCGCTCGTGTCGGCGGGCGTCGAGCCCGACGATCTCGTGCACATCTGCGTCGATTATGGATTGTATCCCGGCTCGCTGGGCCTCCATTATGGGGCTGAGAAAATCGGGGCGTCGGTCATCCCGGGCGGCAACATGTCGCCCGAAGCTGAATTCGAGATGATGAGGGACTATCACACAACCGTCCTCGTCACAATTCCGCAAAAGGCTCTCCGCCTGGCAAGCCATATCAAGGAGCGGCACATGAGTGCGAAGGCGCTAAGCCTTCGCGCCTGTCTGCTCGTCGGCCAGTATTGGTCGGAGTCGCTCCGAAAGCAAATCGAAGAGACTATTTACGCTCCGGTGTTCGATTGCTATGGCCACAGCGAAATCATAGCTTCGGGAATAGCGGCGGAATGCGAAAAGAGGAGCGGCCTGCACATCAATGAAGACCACTTCATCGCCGAAATAGTGGATCCCGACTCGGGCGAATCGGTCGAGCCGGGGCGCGAGGGAGAGCTGGTAATCACCACGCTGACGAAGGAGGCGTTCCCGCTGATCCGTTACAGGACCGGCGATATAACACAGCTCAGCTACGAGCGCTGCGAGTGTGGTTCCTGCTTTGCCCGGATGGATCGCGTGTCTCGGCGAACCGACGACATGGTGTTCGTCGGAGGCGTGAACCTTTTCCCCTCGCAGGTTGAGCGGATAATCGGCGACGTCGTCGGCGAAACGGATGAACCACCGGTTTTTCAGATCATGGTCGAGGGAAGTGAAGTCGGCGAATCGGTTGAGGTGGCCATCGAGGTCAACGAGACCATCTTTTCCGATGAGCTTAGGGCCATAAAGGCAATAGAAGAGAAAATCAGGGGCGAATTGTTCGACGCTCTCGGGGTCGCGGCCAAAGTCAGGTTCATCGAACCCGGCCGGCTGGAGGCCGAATCCGAGGCAACCGGACGCGTGGTTGACAAGAGGGAAATCGGTTGACCGGGGCGTCGACGAATTTGCCTGGAAAGGAGGTGATGATCGCGTTTAGAATGCCTGCAGGCCCGCTGAGGGCCGAGGGGAAAACGAAGTGTATCCCCAAGAGACGTTGCTTTATCATTACCGAAGAGAAGAAAATGACAGGGGAGAGAACATGAAGAGAGTGTTACTGTTGGTCACAATCGTCGTCGCGGCCTGTCTGCTTGCGCCGCCGGTGTGGGCCGAAAACCCCGAATCAGACGAGATCCAGGCTCTCAGACAGGAGCTCATGGAACTCAAGGAACTGCTCCAGAGCCAGCAAAAGCAGATTCTAGAGCAGGAAAAAAAGTTCCAGGAACAGGATTTCAGGATGCTGGGCCTGGAGGAATCCGTTGTTGAGCCGACACCTTATGAGGAAGTCGGCGGAATGCATGTTGAAGAAGTCATTGAAAGGGTCAAGGCCGAGCTGACTCCGGCGGGAGATGGTTTTACCATCGGTGGCGGCAAGATTCGCGTAACACCATACGGGTTCCTGCGACTCGACATGGCCTATGATGATTCAATGACCGCCCATGACTCAGGCAATGTCGTTGCCATCGTCTTTCCCGAAAACGGGCAAGACGACGACGACAGTTTTACAACTACGGCGACCGCCACGCGATTGGGGTTCAATTTTGACGGACCCGAGTTCGAAGGCGGAAAGGTCAGGGGAAAACTCGAGATTGACTTCGACGAGAACGGAGGCGGAGACAAAGGCGGCAACGTGACCGCTCACCGCATCCGCATGCGTCACGCCTACGGCGAACTCGTGTATCCCGACTGGAGCCTGCTCGCCGGTCAGACATGGGACGTCGTCGCCCCGAGGATCCCGTATCAGCTCGACTGCATGGTGATGTGGGGTTCCGGTAACGTCGGCTATCGCCGTCCGCAGCTTCGCCTCACCAGATGGTGGGACAATAACGGGGCCAAAATCACCGGTCAGGTCAGCATCAACCATACCGACCGGACGGCCGTGGACGATTTCGACGGCGACGGCATTCTTGACGGCGCCGACTCCGGCTGGCCTCTGGGAGAAGCGAGGCTCGGCCTGGATACCGAGATATTCGGCGAGCGCAAGCTCAGCCTCGGAATCTCGGGGGCCTATGGACGCAAACAGGCCCATTCTCTCATCACCGGAGAAAAGGACGAACTCGATGTGTGGCTGATAGCGTTGGACGGCAAGGTCAGCGTTATCCCCGGTTTGCTCACCCTGCAGGGTGAAATCTATGCCGGAGACAGCCTCGACGCCTTTATGGGCGGCGTATATCAGGGCATCGTCGACACGCCTACCGGCCTGGATGAAATTGAGGCCGCGGGCGGTTTTGTCCATGCTATGATCACACCGCGCAAGGGCTTGTTGTTCAATATCGGCGCGGGCGTGGATGATGTCGACGCCGACAATATGGTCGGTGGCATGACCCGGAACCGGACGTTCTTCGCCAACACAATCTACACGATTGTGCCGAACTTCGACGTCGGTTTCGAAGTCGCCTACCAGGAGACCGAATGGATCGGCGCGGATAAAGGAGACAACATCAGGCTCCAGACTGCGTTCATTTACAAGTTCTAAGCCGATTGGCGACAATCACAGGGGAAGGCGGGCAACGCGCCGCCTTCCCCGTTTGTCGCCGCCTGATGCAGGGATTATCTTCAAACGTCATCATTTGTTGTGTCTATTCCGATTAGCCCATTCATGTTATGATCTGCCGGCGGGCACAGTGCCGCCCGCCGTGGGATAAATAGGCCCGGTTGTTACTTTTTTGACGGGTGCGGGAGAGAAGAGATGAGTAAAGTGTTGATGTCGGGAAATGAGGCCGCGGCCAGGGGGGCTTACGAGGCCGGCGCCAGATTCGCCGCGAGCTATCCCGGCACGCCGGCTACCGAGGTGCTCGAGAATCTGGCCGGATACAAGGAGATCCGCGCGCACTGGACGGTCAACGAGAAGGTCGCCCTGGAAGAGACCATAGGGGCCGCCGTCGCAGGGGCACGCGCGGTGGCCGCGATGAAGCACGTCGGCATGAACGTGGCCGCCGACCCGCTTTTCACGTCGTCGTATATCGGAGTCAAGGGCGGGCTGGTGATAATCAACGCCGACGATCCCGGCATGCACAGCTCGCAGAACGAGCAAGACAACCGCCACTACGCGCGGGCGGCCAAGCTGCCGATGCTCGAGCCCGCCGACAGCGCGGAGACGAAGGAATTCGTCAAACTCGCATTCAGCATGAGCGAGGAATACGACACGCCCGTGATCGTGCGCATGACAACGCGCATATCCCACGCCAAGGGAATCGTGGCGCTGGAGGGCCGGGTCGAGCGCGAGGTCAAGGGCTTTGAGCGCGATATTCCCAAGTACGTCATGCTGCCCGGCTACGCGCGCGCACGCCACATGGTTGTCGAGCGGCGAATGCAGCAACTCGCCGAGATGTCGGACACCTCGGCGCTCAACCGGATTATTCCCGGCGACGCCTCGCTGGGCATAATATCGAGCGGAGTAGCCTTTCAGTATGCGAGCGAAGTGGCGCCGGGCGCATCATTCCTCAAGCTCGGCGTCGTAAACCCGCTGCCGAAGGAAATGATCCGCCGCTTTGCCGGGCAGGTTAAGAACCTTGTCGTGGTGGAGGAACTCGATCCGATCATAGAAGAACAGGTACTGGCGATGGGCATAGAAGTCTATGGAAAAGAGCTGGGCCTGTCGCTGTGCGGCGAGTTCTCGCCCGAGATCGTCTGGGAGGCGCTCAACACGAAGTTCCCCGACATGGTGAGACCCAGAAGCGAAGTGACGATAGAGCCCGACAAATTCACAGACCTCCCGCCCAGGCCGCCCGTGATGTGTCCCGGGTGCTCGCACCGAATCGTCCTGAGCATCCTGAAGAAATTCAAGGTAAACATAATGGGGGACATCGGATGCTACACCCTGGCGGCGCAGCCGCCCTTAAACGCGATAGACTCGTGCCTGTGCATGGGCGCCAGCGTGGGAATGGCGTTCGGGGTCGAGAGCGTTACCGAGAAAGGGAAGACGGTAGCCGCGCTCGGGGATTCCACGTTTATACACGGCGGCATAACCGGCCTCATAGACATCGTTTACAATAAGGGCGCCACTCTGGTCATGATCCTGGACAATTGCACGACCGCCATGACCGGCCGCCAGGAACATCCGGGAACGGGACGAACCGTCAGAGGCGAGCCCACCGCGGCGCTGGATTTTGAAACTCTCGCAAGAGGCATAGGCATCCGCGACGCGCACACGGTCGACCCGCTGGAGTTTGATAAGCTCCGGGAAACGATCAAGTCGTGCCTCGGGAGCGACGAGCCTTCGCTGATAGTGGCAAGGCGGCCGTGCGTGCTTATTCCCGGCCAGGAGAAGCTGCCACCGTACGAGATCGACCAGGAACTGTGCAACCAGTGCGCCGCATGCATACGCCTCGGTTGCCCCGCCATCAGTCAGATAGGCGAGGGCGAGGAAAAGAAGTTTTTCATCGACGAATTCTACTGCCAGGGCTGCGGCCTGTGCGAAGACGTCTGCAAGTTTGACTCGATAGGAGTGAAGAAATGAATGTGCTGATGGCCGGCGTCGGCGGGCAAGGAGTGCTCACCTGCGCCGATATTCTCGCGCGCTCGGCGATGGAGTGCGGATTCGATGTCAAGGTGAGCGAGGTGCACGGCATGGCCCAGCGGGGCGGGAGCGTGTACTCGCACTTGCGATATTCGGAGAGGGTGGATTCACCGCTTATCATGCAGGGCGAGGCCGACGTCGTCGTTGCGTTCGAGCGGGTCGAAGCCCTGAGGTTCGCCCATTACGCCAGATCCGACGGCCTTTTCATCGTCAACAACCAGAGGCTCGACCCTGTTACCGTGTCCTCGGGCCAGGCGACGTATCCCGAGGACATCATCGAGCGACTCCGCGCCCTGCCTCAGCGCGTGCAGATCATGGACGGCGAAAAAGTGGTGGCCGACCCCGCCAGGAGGCGGTCGGTCAATTTTCTGCTGCTCGGCGCGCTCGCCGCGAACGCCCCCGACATCGGCTCCGAGATATGGGAAAAGACGATATCCGAGGCGTTCGCCAAAAAGCCCGACGCGCTCAAGATTATCCTCGAAGTCTTCAATGAAGGGAAGGCCGCGGCGAACGGCTAGCGGGGATTCATTCACCGCCTTTTGAACCCGAAAGGGTTTCTTTCATGAACGATATGGCGACGAGCGCAACCAGGGCCGCGGCGAAGCAAGCTATAAACACCGCCCTGTAGCCTTCGACCGAATAGACGTCGCCTCCACCGCCCGCCTTTTCGAGTATCTGTCCCAGCAGCGGCTGAAAAGCCGCCCCTCCCGCAAAAGGAAAGAGGTTGACCGCGCCGACCGAAGTGCCGGCGATCTCGATGGGGAAGAGTTCCTTGGTCGCGGTAAACGCAATCGCGACCACCGCGGCCGAAAACACTCCGATGCTCAGGAAGACCGCGTAGAGCAAGGGCAGAGGGAGTTTGTCGGTGAGTAACATCGGCGGGAGCATGGTGACCGCGACGGCTGCGGAGCATATTAGCATCACCTTTTTTCTGCTTTTGAGAAACTTGTCGGAGAGCATGCTCAGGAACGGACTGCCGAATATCAACCCGACGGCGATCATATTGAGCACGCCGCCAGCTTGTGTCTTGCTCAGTCCATAGACGTGCATCAGGTAGGGGCCGCCCCACAGCCCGCCGATCCCGAAGAATATGCCGCATGTGAAAAAGAACCAGACGGCGATAGCCCAGAAGTGAGGGTTTCTCAAAACCATTTTCATCCCCTCGAAGAGCGGGACCTCGGCGACCGCCCCGGGCGAGCCCTCCCCGCTTTCAGGCAATTCCATCGGCGGCAGCCCGATATCCTCCGGCCGGTTTCTGACCCATGTCGCGACGGCGCCGGCCAGCAGCAGAGTCGCCGCGCCGATTGCCACGAATGTCGTCCGCCAGCCAAGGCGGTCGGTCAAGAATGCGAGAGGCGCGGCCGCGGCCAACACCCCCACACCTCCCGTGGCGTTCAGGATTGCCGCCATCATTGAAAATTCGCCGCGGCGGAACCATTGGGAGACCACCTTGAGGGTCGGCACGAAAACCATGCAGACGCCGAGGCCGACCAGCACGCGCGCGAAGATGGCGACACCGGCATTGGGCGAGACGCCGAACAGTATCGCGCCCGCCGACGCAATCACCAGGAAGATGGTTACGCTCTTCCTCGGCCCGAGCGAGTCCGACAGCAATCCCGCAGGCAATTGCATGATGGCGTAGGGATAGAAATAGGCCGAGCCCAGAATGCCGATGAGCGCGCCGCTTACGCCGAACGTTTCCATCAGCTCGACAGCCATTACCGCCGGTGAGAGCCGATGGAAATAGACCAGCATGTATCCGGCGGCGAGTATCGAAAATACCAGCCATCGATAGCGCGAGGATCGTTCCTTGTCGAGCGATGTTCCTTTTTTCATGTATGGCCCCCGCCCTGTTTTGCCAAGGCTGATCCGGCGCGTTGATGCGGGGCGCCGGGCTTGGGCGCCGATTCACTGAAAGATCAGCTCGTTTATCAGGTTGGCGCGCCGCCGCGCCGCGGTCAATAGTTGGGCCGATGGGCTCATCGACGGTCGAGCAGCGTGTCGAACGAGATTCTGCCGGCTTGTTCTTCGGAATCCGCCGCGTCGTTGATGGAATTGCTCGACTTGCTTCTTCGCGCGACGAAGTCTTCGCCGTAGCGCTTGATATAAAAGAAGTGGTCGTCCTTGCTCGCGGCGTCGATCAACCGGCTGATGTCTTTCTTGCGCAGCTTTCCGAGCGATCGGGATGAGAGGATCACCGGGTCGATGAAGAAAAGGTCGATATTCTCCCGGCCCTGCTCCTCGTAGCTGTGCGCCGCAATCACGTACGCATGATGGTAGTCGGAAATGCTTTCCCTCTGGATTCCGAAATGCCAGTGGCGCAGCTTGGGGTTGTTGGGCTTGACCACGAGATTCAGATAATGCGCGGTCAGTCCCGCGAGGTGCCGGCAATCGCCCGCCTGCAGCTCTTCATCGTCTTCCGGGGGCTGATTCTCATACAGGTCCCTCATCTGGTCGACGGGCTTTCGGTAGGTCTGGACGCGATCTCTCGCGAAATACGCCGCCAGGACAATCGCGTCCGACGGCTCGATGCCCGCGAGCAGTTCCTCCACGTCCTCGTTTTCCGCGTCGGCCAACAGCTCGGACGTCCTTTCGAGACAAAGCTCCCTGAACTGCGCGGGGTTCCTGATTTCGAGTATGGAAGAGATGTCCTTTGCCCTCATCCCTTTGGATTCTTCCACGAAGCGCTCGAACTGGAGTTCCTCTGCCTCTGTGTCCTCGCGATCGACGCCGATCCGGTCGAGCGTGCGGATGCCGTTCAGCGTGAGTTCTTTGTATTCGAGCACGCGCCTGCATACGTCGAAGACCTCGTCCAGCGTATCGACGATCTCGGTCTGCGCCTCTGCGCTCAGGTCGGGAAACGTCTCGATATATTCGCGAATGATGTGCCGGTTCTTCAGAAAAACCAGGAACTCCAGTCGGATCTCCCTGACGGTGCGCGCCCGGTCGAGCCCCTGGGCGGCAAGCTCTCCCTTGAGCGCCCGGAGCGCCTCCAGGCTGTCCCGGCGCCAGGAGATCGGGTGGAGCAATATGTTGATCGAAAAGTTCTTCCCGAACCTTGCCCGGCCGGGATTCGGAAACAGATCGGCCGCGAATCTGCTGTAGGGGTCGAACATCAGCGGAAAATCCATGCGAGTCGCGACCAGCCGCTCCAGCAGCGGGCCGCCGTCTTCCCGCAGTTCCTTGAGCGAGAAGACCTCGCGCCGAAAGGGGTTTCCGTCGGCGGGTATCGTCGGAACCGTAAGGGGAGGGAGAGCGTGGACCTGTTCCGATCGGTCAGAGGCAAGCGTGGGGGAAAGAAACAAGCTGAACGGGAGCAATAAGAGAGCCCCGAAAGTGAGGCATAAACGTATTCGCGCCAACTTCCAATTCTCGGCG
>CBFDAY010000019.1:0-16140 GCA_965602895.1 uncultured bacterium | reverse complement strand
TGTGCCCCCGAACGTGATCATCATCGACGGGATGTGAACAAAGGTCGTGATCGGGGATCCACCCAGCAGCATGGCTATGAAGATGAACGAAAGCCCCGAGACTATACCGACAATGGTTGCAACGTCCACTTAACTTTATCTCCCCTGCTTCGCGCCGGCCCGGCCTGTTTTGCACATTCGGACCGGCGATTCGTTCAACGCTCTATTTCGTTCGTCTCTTCCTTTCGGCCGCGCACTTCCGGCAGACTGCCGTATGCAAGCCTCTTGTATTCGATTATCTTGTCGATAATCTCGTCAACCGTCTCAAGCACCAGAAGCTTCTGGTCGGATGTAAGCGTCACGATCGTATCGGGAGCGGCCTCCACGAACTTGACCAGCTCCGCGTTCACGGCCACTTCCGAACCATCGAAGCGAGTGAGCTTAATCATGTCGGGACACGCCTTTCAGGCGCGCGCCGGAGCCTCGGCTCCACCGCGCGCGGGACCGTGTTCCGGGCAAGGCCTTATCTCGTCAGCGATATGACCTCCTCGAGCAGGGAGTCCGCCGTCGTGATCGTGCGTGCGTTGGCCTGAAACCCGCGCTGCGTAATTATTATGTTAGTGAACTCGGTCGCCATATCGGTGTTGGATCCTTCGAGGAACCCCTGCGCCATCGTGCCTCTTCCGCCCGTGCCGGCCACACCGACCTGGGGCTCGCCCGAGTTACCTGACGTCAGGAAAAGGTTGTCGCCCACCGCCAGCAACCCCTGCTGATTCGCGAATGTCGCGAGCGCGACCTGTCCCAGGACCCGCGTCAGGCCGTTCGAGAACGAGCCCGTGATGGTCCCCTCGATGCCGACGAAGAACTCTTCGAGCGACCCGATGGGAAAGCCGTCCTGGCTCGACAGCGCCAGCGTATTGGTCCCACTCAAGAACGTCGTGCCCGTGAAATCGAGCGTAACGTCGAGCGGGTCTATCGCGCCCGCGCCCGACCGGTCGATTGCTATCAAGTTGTTGTCCACACTGAGGAACTGGCCATTGTTGTCATAGGTAATGGTGCCCGAGCCTACGCTCGTCCCGATCGGGCTCTCGGCGAGATATCCCACCGTGTTCGCGCCCGTACGAGTGAGCGTGATGTTCAGCGGAACGGAATTGCCGAGCGAGTCGAAGACGTCGAGGCCCGAAAGCACGAAGCTCTCACCGTCGGCGGCGGTCGTCTCGGTGAACCCGGAGCCTCCGCCGGGATTGAAAACGGCGTTGAAGTCGGTCCTGGCGGTCCCGACGGGATCGGCGGCCGTCATCACGATCTCGGTAATGGCGTTCCCGGTTCCGAGATCGCCCGTAATCGTGATCGAGCCATCCACGTCTATGACGACTGTGCCGTCGACGATGCCGAGGGCTCCTTCAATCGCGGTCGCCAGATCTCCGAGCGTGGTGACGTCTGTTCCCACGATGAACGACGCCGTTATGTCGGCGCCTCCCTTGCGGACATCGAGAGTGATCGTGTCGCCCGCGACGAGTCCGAGGCCCACGCCCAATGTGTCCTGGAGGTCGGTGAGCGCCGTGCCCGCTGTGGCGGCCAATCCCGTTGTGGCGTCCAGCAACCCTGCGCTGTCAGTGATGGTCCCCGTCGTCGCGATGTCTCCGGCGGCGTCGAAATTCCCGGAGAAAAGCGCGTTCGACGTTTCCTGCACGATGGATGACCCCAGCGGAACGATGATGTCACCCACCGCACCGGTCGAGGTGACGACTCCGTCGACGGCCTGCCAGCCCTGCACCCTCAACCCGGTGGCCGGATCGACGAGGGTCCCGTTGACCGCGAGCGCGAACGAGCCGTCGCGCGTGAACGCCACCCCGACCCCGTCGCTCAGGATGAAGAAACCGTTGCCCTGGATGGCGAGGTCCGAGAGGTCGCCGGTGCTGCTGAGGCTGCCCTGGGTGAAGTTCCTGCTGATTGTCGCGAGCGTGACACCGAGGCCGACCTGGATCGGGTTGGTCCCGAGCAGGTTCCCCGTGGGAACGGTCGGCCCCGAGAGTGTCTGGCTGAATACGGTCTCAAACAGCGCAGTGCTCGCTTTGAATCCCGGTGTATTGACGTTGGCGAGATTGTCGCCTATCACGTTCAGCGCTTCTGAAATGGTGCTGAGACCGCTAACCCCGTTGAATAATGCGGCGCTAAGTCCCATTTTATTCTCCCTTACTTCATTTCCCGTATGCCGCGTCAGTCGTTCGGCGGCATCAGGCCTCCCCCGAAGGGGTCCGGCCCGCCGAGGGCTCGACCTTGCCCTCGATCGAAGTCAATGCATTTCCCTATTATCTCTTTGCCTAATCTGCGTCCATGACGACGGCGCTGTCGATGTTGGTGAACACATTGCCGTTCATCTCCTCGCGGTCGAGCACCGTGACGATCGTCCGGTTCTCGACGCTTACCACCAGCGCCGCTCCGCGCACGAGCACGAGCGAGTCTTTCGCGCCCTTTGACTCTGCGCGGTCTATCGCCTGGACTATCTTTGTCCTGTCGTCGGAACTCAGGTGTATGCTGCGCGTCCTGAGCCGTTGAAGGGCATGGGCCGAAAACTTGACACCTTTCCAACCCTCGATTTCCTTGCGGATAAGGGCGTCGAAAGATTCTCCCGCGCGCTGCCCGGGAGCGACCCTTGTCTGCGCCGGTTGAACCTGTCGTACCGGCTGCCCTTCGCCTATGTCTGCCTTACCTACCATATCAAATCATCTTACGCGATTCGGACCACGTAATCAAGGCTCACCACGACCTCATCGTCGATCGTGAGCCATGGCTCCGAATCTATGAACCATACCTCCGTGACGGTTCCCTCAACGTGCTCGCCGTTAGGGCCGATGGCCTCGACCTCGCGCCCGACGAGCGACGCCGCCTCGAGCATCTGCAGCGTCTGGATGTTTTCGTTGAGATCCATCGTCTCGCTCAGCGTGTTAAGTTGCGCCATTTGTTCGATAAATTCGCGGTCGCTCATCGGATCGAGCGGGTCCTGATTGCTCAACTCGGTGATGAGCAGCATCAGAAAATCCGACTCATCGAGCATCGTGTTGTCCGAGGCAACCGTGGTCGCGCCACCATCATTTGAAACAGCCGAAATCACTTGGTATCACCTCCTTCCGTTACGCCAGATAATTAATCCTGCCGCCGCCCGCCGACTGCGCCGGTTCCGCGGCGATTTCGGCCTCCGTCTCGAGGCCGATCACCGCTGCGTCAAGCGGCTCCGCGGGCTCCTTTTGAGAATGCGAGCCGGTCTCGGCGAAGATGTTCAGTTGGTCAAAGGCCAGACCCTGTTCCGAAAGCCTCTGTTGCAGGTCTGCCAGGTTATTCTGCATCACCTGCCGAACCATCTCGTTCTCGGCCCTGATCTCGACGCGCATTCCGTGGTCGTCGACTAGCACCCGAATGCTCAATCTGCCGAGGAAATCCGGCTTCAGCTGCACGACGACTTCCGTTGCCCTGCCGTGCTGCGCCATGCGCACCCCCTGAACGATCTGGTCGATCAGGCGCTCTCGCCCCGTTCCGACCGCATGCACGGCGATCTGCTGCGGAGGCTGCTCGGGCACAATCTGCGGGAATGCATTCTCCACAGGTGTCCCCGACAAGACGCTCCTTGCGGGATTCGTCGCCTCGTCCGCGCGACCGCTGCCGGACAGGTCGGCAAGGAAAACCGCTTCATGGGCGGGTCCCACTGTCTGGACCGCGGGAAGTAACGCTGTTTCACCCGGACCGGGATTTTCCGCCACAGAAAACGTGTCTTGGGCGAATGCCGCATGCGGCTGTGTCCCGGCTTGCTCTTTGCCCACGAGTTCGGCCTGCGCCATCCAAAGGGCGGGAGCATCGAGCGGAACGAAATCGCCTGCCCCCACGACGTTGGAGACCGCAGCAAGCGCCAGTCCCTCGATGTCGGGAACCGTAGCGAAAAATTGTCCCTCAACACCGGGTACAACGTATGCGACCGGGCCTTCGCCGGATTTCTGCGCGCCCGCCACAACCGATTCGAGGGCGACCCCATCGGGGGGAATGGTCTCTCCAAATCCCATAGCCTGCCTGAACTCGGTTGGACCACCCGGGATGGGATGCGCGGTTTCTCCGACGAAATCGGCTACGATCTCACGGACCATCAGACCTCCCGCGCTCTGCGGCGACCGTGCGTTCGAGCCGACCTCGGCAACTGCCATCCGAGCAGCCTCTGCGCGGCTGTGAATGGGGTTGGACGACGGCGCTCCGCCATCGCCGGTGCGTGGAGGGGAAAGCCCGCCCGGCGCAAGTGCCATGCGCGTCCTGGGCGAATCCCCGGCGTCCGGACTCGGCGAGGCGGCGTGATCTCTCATTCTGCGAAACAAGACTTCAAACGCGTTTGTGAGAGAGTCGCCGTCGCGGGCCGCGCCCGCTGCGCGAATTTCGCTGGAAGGCGCCCGAACATGTGCGGGTGCTGCGGTCACAGCACTTGCCGTTCGGGCGTCCACGTTCTTCATCGTATCACCTCCTTCCATCAAGATTTCATGCAGAATGCATCATCATCCGGGGGCCTCAACCGTTGCGGGCTTTGCGAGCTTCTTGACCCCGTCTTCCGCCGTGAGCAGCTTGCTCACTTCGGCGGCCTTGTCGGCGCTCAGCGCCCCCATCACCTGCGCGGCCTGCCGCCCCCTCATTTGGAGCAGTATCTGGGCCACCGTGGATCCGGGCATATTGTCCAGGACGGCCGCCGCCTGCTCGGGCGGCATATTCTCGTACATCCTCACCAGCAGAGCCATCTCCTTGCTGAGAGCGGCGGACTCCGGCCCATGTTCGGACCCGGGAATTCGAGCAGCAGACGCCCCGGCCCTGAGTTCTTTAATGAGAGCCTCGAGTTCTTTGCGCTGGGACTCGATCCTGGCGTTCAGCCGGCTCAGTCCGTCGGTTTCCTCGCGAAGCTCTTGCCTGCGCTCCTGGATCGAGGCGGCCAGACCTACCGGCTCGACAAGCAGCGTCGTCGACTCCTGAGTCTCGGCTCTGAACTCGACGAACCGGCCGTAGGTCTCGCGCGTGAGCAACCCTCTTCGCTGCAACTCGTAGGCCGCCACACCCATGAAAACCATTAGGAGCAACAACAAAAAGACCAAAAGCCTCAATCGTCGCTTCCCCTCCCCAACATTGCGGGCCGGACCGATGCGGGTCGAAAACGACTCGGGTCATGCGCCCGGGTCGCGTCAGCGTCCGGACGAATGAATCCGGTCGTATGCGCTCCTTTGGACGAACCTGTTGATTCCGACCTCATCGAGCAAGGCCTGCTCTTTTTTCAGAAATTCCTTGTAGAATTTTTTTCGCTCTTTCTCATCCAGTCGCTCAAATATCTTTCTTTCCTTTTCGGCTTCGGTCAGCATGCCTCGCAGCATCTCAACGCGGCGGCCGATTTCTTTGACAGTGTTGTCCTGTTCGGCGGCCGCCTCGCCCAAGAGCTGCAGATACCGGTGACAGCCCTGAACCTCTACGACGTCGACCGTGCCGGTCTGCAAAAGGGCCAGCTCCTGGATGCATTGGGCCCTGCGCTGCTTGATGTCTTCGCGTTTTCTCTGCTCCAGCATGAGAATCTTTCGGGCGCGCGCCGTCTTGGACGCGAGTTCGTCAACGATGATCTTCTTGCTTTTGAGAACGCTCTCAAACCTGAACTTGTACGCCTTCATCACTGCGCCCCGCCGCTTTGGGCCGCGGCCACCTGGTGCTGCGCCGGCATCTGATCCGCGAAAATATCATGGAGCCGACCGACGCCGTCTCCGAACGGCGCCTTCTCTTCGATTTTCTGTTTGAGAAACCCGTTGACGACGTCGATCTTGGACTGAGCGTAATCTATCTTCGGGTTGCTGCCCTTGACGTAGGCCCCTATGTTGATCAGATCCTGCGCTTCGCTGTATGTGGCCAGCACGTCGCGCATCATGTTGCCCAGCAGGACCTGGCGTTCGGGCACGACGTCGACCATGAGCCTGCTTACGCTGTCGAGCAGATCGATCGCCGGGTAGTGGTTCTGTGTGGCGAGCCTGCGCGAGAGCACTATGTGGCCGTCGAGCACCGAGCGCGCGGCGTCGGATATGGGCTCGTTGAAATCATCGGCCTCCACGAATATCGTGTATATTCCCGTGATGCTGCCCGAGGGTGATGTGCCTGCGCGTTCGAGCAGCTTCGGCATGAGCATGAACACCGACGGCGGATATCCCTTTGTGGTGGGCGGTTCGCCGATCGCCAGTCCTATCTCGCGCTGCGACATGGCGAAGCGAGTTATCGAGTCCATCATGAGCAGCACATCGTATCCCATATCGCGGAAGTACTCGGCTATCGCGGTCACCATGAAGGCGCCGTGCATCCGGAGCAGGGCGGGCTGATCGGACGTAACGGCGACGACGACCGATCGCTGCAACCCCTCTTCGCCGAGGTCCTTTTCGAGGAAATCCTTCACTTCCCTCCCGCGCTCGCCTATGAGGCCGATGACATTGATTTTGGCCTCGGTATTGCGGGCTATCATTCCAAGAAGCACGCTCTTGCCGACACCGCTTCCTGAGAATATGCCTAGCCGCTGTCCCTTGCCGCACGTGAGGCACGAGTCGATGGCCCTTATGCCCAAGGGGAGAGGCTCGGTAATGCGGCGGCGATGCATGGGATTGATGGGCTCGCCCATCAGGGGATACTCGTCCTCGAGCCTGAGCGGGCCGCGCCCGTCGATGGGTGCGCCGGTTCCGTCTATGACACGCCCGAGCAGGCGCTCGCCCACGCGAATACTGAGCGGCCTTTCGCAGGGCTCGACGACGCTGCCCGGCGCGACCCCGCGGATGTCGCCGAGCGGGATCAGCAGCGCTTTGCTGTCTCTGAAGCCCACGACTTCGGCGGGGGCCGGCCTTTTCCCGTTTGCGGCGTGGATGTTGCACATCTGCCCGAGCGACAGGCCCGGGCTCGTGGATTCGACGATTAGGCCCGTGACGCGGGTTACCTTCCCGTAGGTTTGTATCAGGTCGGCCTCGTCGACGCGCGAGCGCCACTTTTCTATTTCGGTCAGAACGCTCATTTCTCTTCCTCGCCGAGGATCGTCCGGCACGCGGTGCGCAGTTGCGAACTGGGTCGCGCGTCGACTTTGATAAGGTCTGTCTCGACGACGCATCCGCCGCGCTCCACCTCGGGATCGATGATGACTTCGATCTTGTCTACTCCGTCGAACATCCCAAGGAGAGTCGGTTTGTGCTCTTTCATAAGCTTTTCGTCATCGCGGTTGACGCGAATGACGATTTTTTCGCGCTGCAGGATCCTGGTTATTGCCTGCTCGGCCTGTGCCGTGACCAGGGAGGAGTCGCGTCCTATCTCCCTGTGAATAATTTTCTGTGCGAGTTCCGCGGCCAGATCGGCCAGCCGGGGTGTGAGAGACTCGATCAGCTCGGCTTCGCGTTCTTTCATTCGTTCGACGAACGATGCGAGTATTTGCGAGGACGCCTGCCTCTGCCTCTCGACCTTGTCCCTTACCTCCTCGACGCCATCGACGCGACCGCGCTCGCGCGCCTGCCTGAATATGTCTTCGGCGCGCTCCTCGGCCTCGCTCGTAATCTGCTGCGCCCTGTTTTCCGCCTCTTCGAGAAGTTGCTCGGGGGCCAGCGGCTCGGGCTCAGGAGCCATTCCATCCAGCCGGATATCCATCGGGGCGCTCTCCTTTAAGGGAGACAGCGGGTCCACGCGGAAAGGTTCTTTCTGGAACCTCTTTGCCGACTGGAACATTTTGGCATCGGGTTTTATGATTTCAGACAACCAGCTGGTCCTCGTCTCCGCGCCCAAGAATCACGATTTCGCCCGCCTCTTCAAGCCTTCTGATGACCTCGACGATGCGCGACTGGGCGCCCTCCACGTCGCGAAGCCTGACCGGGCCCATGTATTCCATGTCTTCTTGTATCATCTCGGCGGCGCGATTGGACATATTCGAGAACATCTTATTCTTGACGTCCTCATTCGACGCTTTCAGCGCGAGGGCCAGGTCTTTGTTGTCGATCTCTTTGAGGGTGCGCTGTATGCCTGCGTCGGTGACCATTACGATATCGTCAAAAACGAACATCAGCGCCCTGATCTCGTTAGCGAGTTCGGGGTCGCGCTCGGAGAGTTTTCCAAAGATATTTTTTTCCGTCGTTCTGTCAACGCGATTGAGGAGTTCGGCAACGTTTTTGACACCGCCGACCTTGGTCATCTCGGGCCTGATAACGGCCGCAAGTTTTCTTTCGAGCACCACCTCGACATCGCGGATGATCTCGGGAGTTGTCTGCTCCATGCTGGAGATGCGATAGACTACTTCCTCTTGCAGCTCTTCCGGAAGCGCGGCAAGCACCATGGACGAGACCGAGGAGGAAAGATGCGCCAGAACAAGCGCTATCGTCTGGGGATGTTCGTCCTGGATAAAGTTGAGGACCTGGGCCGGGTCGACTTTCCTGACAAACTCGAAGGGGGTTTCTTTGATCACGTTTTCGAGCTTGGCGAGTATTTCGGTCGCCTTGTCGGCTCCCACGGCCTTGTTCAGGGTCTCGCGGGCGTAATCGACCCCACCGAAGGATATGTAGTCCTTTGCCTGGAGCATCTCGTGGAATTCCTTGAGCACCTGCTGCTTAAGCTCCGGGGGGATGCTGCCGAGGCTCGCGACCTCGAAGGCGAGTTCCTCGAGGAGCTCGGGTTCGAACTCTTTCATCACTCTCGCCGAAGCCTCGCTCCCCATCGACACCATGAGTATTGCGGCTTTTTGTCTTCCTGAAAGATCCGAGATATCCATCGCGCCTTTTCCCGTGACTCCGCGCGGGCGTGCTCAGTGGCGCCCGGCGAAAACATCTATTCTTCTTCTTCCTTCACCCACACCTTGATCAGGGCGGCCAGGTCGTCGGGCCTCTCGTCCGCCATTTCTTTCACCTCGGCGACGATGTTCTTTTCTTCTTCGACAACGATATCTACCCTTGCGCCCACTTTTCCCCCGGGCAGCGCCATAACCCCAGGCAGCACCCTCTTGATGATGTAGCGAACGAGCAGGAATATGAAAACAAGGATTATGATCGTGATCACGCCTTTTCCGATCGCAAAGTACAGGTCGCGCTGCTCGCGCGCCCGGGCTACGGAGAGGCGATCCCATTCGGCGACGGTGGCTTCGAGCGGAACGTTGATGACCTCGACGGTTCGCGTGGCCGAATTCCCCACGGCGGCAAGCACCATGCGCCTGTATTTCTCTATTTCGTCATCGGCGCGAGGGACATATTCCCCCTTCGTGGTCTTGCCCTCGAGGTCTGTGGCCAGCTTGTAGGTGCCGTCAACGACGACCGAGACGGAGATGCCCCTTACGCTCGACGGCGACTTGATTATGTGAGCGATGGTTTTGCTGATCTCGAAGTTGGTGATTGTGGATGAAGCCTCTCTCCGAGGGCCGGCAATCGAAGCGGCGGCCAGGGGCGCGACGCTAGGCAGGTTTGCGCTTATGCCGGCGACGCCCTCGGGCCCGCCCGATGGCGAGGTTGTGGATTCCTTTTGCCGCTCTTCGCTCCGGACCACCGCGCCGTCGGGGTCGAATTTTTCTTCGGTTCTCTCGATTTTGTCGAAATCAAGATCGACCGAGACGCTGACAACAGACTTGTCCGGGCCGACGATGCGGTTGAACATGCCCTGTATCTTCCGCTGGAAGTGGCTCTCGACGCGGGATCGGAGTGCGAACTGGGTTGAGCTGAGCTCGGCGGCCCCGAGGTTGGGCATGGTCGGCATCGCCAGCGGGTTGGCATGTTGGTCGAGGATGGTTATGTTCTCGGGCTTCATCGCCTCGATGCTGCTGGCGACGAGGTGCTGTACCGCCCGTATCTGCCTTCCACTCAGCGACCGGCCCGGAGCCAGATTCAGGAATACGGATGCCGTGGGCTCTTGTTGCTGCTCGGTGAACAGGCGTTCTTCGGGCATGGCTATCTGCACGCGCGACCACTGGACTTCGTCGAGCTGGTTGATCGTTCTCGCGAGTTCGCCTTCTGTGGCCCGCTTGAAGTTGACTTTCTGCTCGAAACTGGTGATTCCGAGTCGCGAGCGGTCGAATATCTCGTATCCGACGCCGCCGCCTCGCGGCAGCCCGTCCTGGGCAAGCGCAAGCCTCGTCTCGGCGACCCGCTTTTGCGGTATGAGGATCGTGCTGCCGTTGTCGGAAAGTTTGTACGGGACACTTATCGATTTGAGCTTATCGACGACCTCGGCCGAGTCGCGATGCTGAAGATTGGCGAAGAGCACCTGGTATTGCGGGGCCGTCTGCCAAAGAGAAATGGCGAGAAGCCCCGTGAGGGCGACGGCAAAGCCGACACCGATGAGGATTCGCTGCTGGAGATTGAGAGGTTTCCAGATGTTGGCAAGCTGTGTGTATAGTTGCCGAAGAAAATCCATGTCTGCCTCGCGCCTTCTAAGTTGCAGACCGGTTTATGTGTGCCGCTTCCCGGCGCCGCGCGGCCGCAACGTGCGGTACCGATATGCTGTGCGGTCGGCGGTCGCCGCAACCGCCTTTTCCGATGGCCGCTTTTCGGGCCGGCCGCCGGTTCATGCTTCTGCCAATCAAATCGATGACGCTATACCTGCATCCGCTGTATCTGCTCGTAGGCCGAGATTATCTTGTTGCGCACTTGTAGCATGGTGAGGAACGCGAGGTTAGCCTTTTCGATTGCGATCATGGCTTCGCTGACGTTGGTCACCTCACCTGTCACAAGTTTGTTTATCGTCGCGTCGGCCTCGGTTTGCAGCCGCTGTATTTCTCCGATCGAATCCGCGAGGTATTCCTTGAACGACGATTCCGACGGCCCTTGCGGTGTCGTGGTCGGCTTGGGCTGTGCGGGTTGCGGAGCCTGTGGCCCCGTGATGCCTCCAATTGAAATTTCGTCGACCATTGCTGTCTGCCTCCCGGATTCGCTTCCGGTCCATTTGCGGACCGAAACTCAATTTTCATCTACGCTCTGTCGCGCATCTTTCGGTTTATTCCCTTATGATATCGAGCGAGCGCCTGACTATGCTTTTGTTGGCGTCGATAGCCGTGATGTTGGCCTCGTAGGCGCGCAACGCCGTTATCATATCGACCATTTCCTCAACGACGTTTACGTTCGGCATCGCGACATAACCGTCGGCGTTCGCGTCCGGATGACCCGGGTCGTACACGAGGGGAAACGGCGTGGCGTCGTCGATGACGCCGGTCACTGTGACGCCGAGGCCCTGCAGATTGTTCGGGTCGGCCGCCGCCTCGGCTCCCCTGAGAACGACAAGCTGGCGCCTGAAGGGGCCTCCTTCGGGCGTCCGGGTCGAGTTTGCGTTGGCAAGGTTATTTGCGATTACGTTCATGCGCGTCCGCTCGGCATAAAGCCCGCTCGCGCTTATGTCCAAAGCCGAAAATAACTGCATAACCTCTAGTTACGCCTCCCTTTACTGTATTCGTAGCACTTCACGCGTCTGCTGGTATCTTTTTATCAAAATGCTCGAAAGAACATCGAATTTCCCGGTGTTTTTCAGCAGTTCGACCATCTCGCGGTCTACATCGAACTTGCTCTTGTCGTTTCTGCCCGGCTCGAATTTGTCGGGTTCGAGCGCCAACGTGGACGGCGGCCTCTCGGAGACAATATGGCGCTGGTGCGTGGTCGTGAGCCCAAGAGGCGCGCGGCCCTCGCCCGACAGCGCCAGCCGCAGGCTATCGCGGAACGATACGTGGGTCGGCGAGAATCCGGGCGTGTTCGCATTGGCTATGTTGTTGGCCAGGATACGATGCGACTGCTCGATGACGGGCAGCGCCTTTTCGAGCACCTTGATTGTCTCGTAGCGGCCTATGTCGTCCACAGCGGCTCCTGTCTCTGATGCAGGCACAGCATTTGCGCGGCAATCGGATTTCTCGGCGATATCAAATCAAGGCAACATCCGTGCCATAACGACGCATCCATCGATACATCGATAAATGCTTGTCGCCAAAGAGGTTGCGTTTTCATTAGCCGGATCCGATCCCATCGCCACAGGGCAAAATCTGCCAGTAACCGTGCAAAATATTACCACCCTTTTGTTTCAGTGCCGATAACCGGCCAATCTCGCTCATAATTCGAAACGTCTTCGGCTATTCCGGCTCCTCCATAACTCCAGTCGCCTGGTACTCTTTGAGCTTATTCCGCAGCGTCCGGACGCTTATATCGAGTATCTTGGCGGTCTTGGTCTTGTTGTTTCTGTGCTTCTTCAGGGTGTGCAATATGAGCATGCGTTCCGCCTCACCGACTGTAATATCTTGTGGCAGGAAGACGCCGTCGCCGGAATCGGGACGCGATTTCTGCATGGGAAAGGCAAAGTAATCGATCGTTATTGTGTCGCCGGAGCAGAGCACGACGGCTCTCTCAATGCAGTTTTCGAGTTCCCTGACGTTTCCCGGCCAACTGTGGCCCATGAGCATCATCATGGCGTCGGGATGCACTTCTTTGATGTTCCTTTTGTTTTCGAAGTTGTACTTTTTCAGGAAGTGCTGGACGAGGGCCGGGACGTCCTCTTTTCGCTCGCGCAAAGGCGGCAGTTTTATGGGGATTACGTTGAGCCTGAAGTAGAGATCCTCGCGGAAGCGATTTTCTTCGATATCCTTTTCGAGATCGCGGTTCGTCGTGCTGATGATACGGGTGTTGACCTTGATCGGCTTTGTTCCGCCGACGCGCTCAAATTCCTTTTCCTGGATCACTCGCAGGAGCTTGCTCTGGAGCCCGAGTTCCATCTCGCCGATCTCGTCGAGCAGCAACGCGCCTTCGTCGGCAAGCTCGAATCGGCCGATCCTTTTGTTGATTGCATGCGTGAATGAGCCTTTTTCGTGTCCGAACAGCTCGCTCTCGAGCAGCGTAGGCGCGAGGGCGGCGCAATTGATCTTGATAAACGGCTTGTCGCGCCGGGGACCGCTGTTGTGAATGGCGCGCGCGATGAGTTCTTTGCCGGTTCCGCTCTCGCCCCGAATCAGGACCGACGCCTTGCTCTGCGATATCTTCTTTATCTGATCATAAATGGCAACCATCGCGGGGCTTGCGCCGATCATTTCTTCGAAATTGAAGTCCTGCTCGATCTCGGACCGGAGGTAGCGATTTACGTTTTCGAGCTTGCGCTCATTGAGCGCGGTTTCTACGACGCGCTCCACTTTTTCCGGCGTGAAGGGTTTCATGATATAGTCGGCGGCTCCGAGCTTGAGCGCTTGCACGGCCGTTTCCACCGAGGCGTATGCGGTCATCATGATTACGACCATGTCGGGCTGGGTCTTCTTGGTTTCCTCAAGCAGGGCGATGCCGTCGACGCCGGGCATTCTTATGTCGCTGATGATGAGATCATATGCGCCGCTGCGGACTTCGCCGAGGCCGGTCGTGCCGTCCGAAGCGGTTTCGACCCCGTATCCGGCCCGTAGGAGAGTTTCTTCGAGAAAATCCCGCATGAGCGGCTCATCATCGATTACCAGAATCTGTGCGCGCGCCATCAGAAGCGCCTCCCTGATGCTTTGGCCTTGTTCCCCTTGGTATTCAGCTTTCAAGGGGAAGCGAAATCGTGAATACGGCCCCGCCTTTCGGCGAATTCGACGCCGTTATCTGGCCGCGATGGGCTTCAACGATTTTTGTTGCGATCGCAAGCCCGAGGCCTGTACCCTTCTCTTTTTTTGTGTAGAACGGGTTGAAAATGAGCGGAATCTCCGCCTCATCGATGCCGGGCCCCGAATCCTGCACGGCGATTTCCACCCACGCTCCATTGCGTCCTTCGCCGAGCATCTGCCGTGCCGCTTGAGGGAGCATACGGCCTTGGCAATTTATTTTCAGATCGCCGCCCCTCGGCATGGCCTGGACGGCATTCAAGAGAATATTGAGAATGACGCGCTTGAGCTGTTCTCCGTCGCCTCGGACCAATAGGGGTTCCGAGCCAAGGTCTTTGCGCAGCTTTATTCCGGACGTCTCCATATCTTCAGACACAAATCCCATCGCCCCTTCTATCGCGTCGGCGATCTCGACGCTGCGGAACTCAAGCTTGATTGGGCGCGTGAACATGAGCAGCTCGTTGACTACTCGGTTGAGGCTTCGAGCGCCTTCGAGGATCTTCATGACGAGCTTCAGGCGCGGATCGTCCTCATCGAAATCGCGCGACAAAAGCGAGGCGAACCCCTCGATTCCGCCAAGCGGGTTGCGGATCTCGTGGGCGACCGTCGCGGCCATTTGCCCAAGCGTGGCGAGCCTGTCTTGCCTGCGCGCCTGCTTTTCGAGTTCGCGGAGTTCGGTCAGGTCCTCGATCACCTTGACCGCGCCGGTGATCCTGCCTTTGCTGTCACGGGTGAGCGACGTGCTTTCTCTAACGGGAAAGGCCTCGCGATCCTTGACTTGCATGTCGGACAGCGTGTACGGCGAGCCGGAGGTCTCATCTTCGGAGGCCTCGTCGAAATCGACACCGAAATCGGTTTCGAAACACCCATCGAAGCGCCGGCCGATTACGTCCATGCCTTCGAGGCCGGTTATCCGCTCGGCGGCCCTGTTGAAGGCGGTGATCCTCTGCTTCATGTCAACTGCGATCACTCCATCGGTTACGCTCTGGAGAATGCTGTTGAGATATTCTTTTATCTCGCTTATCTCGGCGATTTTCCGGTTGAGTTCCCGATTCTTGTCCTCGAGTTCGCGGTTGAGCTCGCCAAACTTGGCCTGCAGCGAATCGTATGAGGACTGCAGCTTCAAGGTGCTCTCATTGAACGCCTTAAGCACTTCGGCCAAGTTTTCCGCAGGCTGCACGTTGCTCATCCCGTCTCATCCATAAATCGCGGCTTGTGGTCAGGTTTTGGGGAATACGAATGCATCGCCTTCGGTCCGACACTGAGTTGGCGGACCTGCTCTTCGAGGGAATCCTTGGTTATCCCGAGCTTTCGCTGACTGTCGGTCTCGAGTTCGAGAAGTTCCTCAAGGAGCGCGCGGATTTCGTCGACGACCGTGCGCAGTTTTGCCCGTGTGGACTCGCCGACGTTGTCTCTGTTGGCTTCCCAGAAGCGCCTGAGCGGATCGGCGGCTATCTCTATGTCCTCTATCTCGCCGACGACCTTTTTCTTTTCCTCCAGGAAGATGACAAAGGCATCGACGTTTTCCGCCGAGAGTTCCTCCGCCTGTCTGCGGGCCAGCCCGATAAGAGTCCGGTAAAGCTCGGCCTGGGCGCGGAGTTTTTCCTCGAAATGCTCGACTTTTTGATCGATGAGTTCCGCTGGTTCCATCAGGGCCTCTTTGCGGGAACGTAAGGGGCTCATGTTCCCGCCTCGATAGCTATCAATTCCTTCCTTGCCGCGGCGAATTTGACCCACTCCGATTCGGCGAATTCCGCCGCCAGGCGCTCATATATCTCATCCGCCCCCGTATAATCGCCCATATTATAATAGCAGTTCCCCTGCTGGTAAAGCGCCCATGCGGCGTCGGCGACGGGAAACATGGGCCTGTTGACTCGGGAATAGGCTTTTGCCGCCCGACCGTATTTTCCTGTCTCGTATAGCCAGTCGGCCCAACTGAGGATTATGCGCCGCGAATCGGCCGACGCCCGGATCGAAGGATCATCCGTCGATACGAGCCTGAGGGTAAGCTCGAAGATTTCCGAGGCGGCTTCCTCATCCTGCAACGCCAGATTTGTTTGCATTAATAATGCCAATGTGGAAAAATTTTCCCGGCCGCTGCGCAGGGAGATCGCCTCTTGTATTGCGCGGCGGGCTTCGGGATACTTTTCGAGGCCCATGAGCGCCCGGGCCTTGAGGTTGAGCAGGTTAAAGCTTTGCTCTGAAGATTGAGACCCGAGGTCGCTCGAGGCCAGTTCGTCGAGACACTCCCGGGCTCTTCCCGCGTCGAGAAGGGCCTTTGCGATCTTTGGTTTTACGGTGTCCGGGCTTGCGTCGCGCCCCACCGCGAGACGATATTTTTCGACGGCATCGGCGTGGAGGCCGACGGCGGCGAGTATGTCCGCCTGCTTTTCCAGAACGACAGCGCTGTGCACCGTGGCGGCGTTGACGCCCTCAAGTCGTTCAAGAGTCCTGTAGGCGTCGCGCATCGAGCCGGCTCCGGTCTGCACGTCGACCAGCATCAGGAAGGCCTCGCCTATCCGTGGGCTGAGCAGACGCTCGAAGGTAAACGCATCCAGAATTGCAATCGCGCT
>CBFDAY010000018.1:0-16169 GCA_965602895.1 uncultured bacterium | reverse complement strand
TTCTGCTTCGCGCCTCCGGATTATTCGAAACCGTTACCACCAAGGCTGTTACATCCAAAACGAACGTTCAGGGAAGTCCACCGCGGCGTGAGGGACGGCGCGAACCAGAGCGGGATACCCGACGTCAACGGCAGCATAGTATTCGACGAACGCTATGCCGGAAAGCCGCTCGTTTTCTGCGGCACGGGAGGCCTGATGCCCGCCGAGATACTCGGCGACCCTTCGCACGTCAAGGAGGTCCATTCGGGCGACTTCATCGTGATGACCGGCGGCAGGATCGGCAAGGACGGCATCCACGGCGCGACTTTCTCCTCCGAGGAGCTTCACAGTGAATCGCCGACCTCGGCCGTGCAGATAGGCGACCCCATCACACAGAAGAAGATGAATGATTTTCTGCTCGAAGCTCGCGACCTCGGGCTCTACAGGGCGATCACCGACAACGGCGCGGGTGGCCTGTCGTCCTCGGTCGGCGAGATGGCAAGACTGTCCGGCGGATGCCAGCTCAGGCTCGAACATGCTCCGCTGAAATACGAAGGCCTGCAGCCGTGGGAGATACTGCTTTCCGAGGCGCAGGAGCGGATGACGCTTGCGGTCGATCCGCAGAAGATCGAGCGATTTCTGGAGCTGGCCCACAGGCGCGAGGTCGAGGCGACCGTGCTCGGCAATTTCACCGACAGCGGCAAGTTTCACGTTCTCTATGAAGACAAGGATGTCGCTTATGTCGATATGGATTTCTTGCACGAGGGCGTGCCCGAGATGAAGCTGACGGCCAAATGGCAGCCTCCTCGGTATGAAGAACCTGATATCCAGGAGCCGGATGATTACGCCGGGACTCTGGAACAGGTGCTCGCGCGGCTGAACGTGTGCAGCAAAGAATCTTTCGTCAGGCAATACGACCACGAAGTGCAGGGCATGAGCGCGCTCAAGCCGTTTGTGGGAAGCGAGAACGACGGCCCCGGCGATGCCGCCGTCTTGAAGCCGTTGCATGATTCCCACGCGGGCGTTGTAGTCGCCGGCGGAATCTGCCCTCGGTACAGCGATATCGATACCTACCACATGACCGCGTGCGCCATCGATGAGGCGGTCAGGAACGCCGTTTGCGTCGGCGGACGCCTCGGTTATCTCGCCGGGCTCGACAACTTCTGCTGGCCCGATCCCGTGCAGTCCGAGAAGACGCCCGACGGCCATCACAAGCTGGCGCAGCTCGTGCGCTCAAATTTGGCGCTCTACGACTACTGCACCGCCTACGATCTGCCGTGCATCTCCGGCAAGGACAGCATGAAGAACGACTACATGATAGGCGGTGTGAAGATATCGGTTCCGCCCACGCTGCTCTTTTCCGTGCTGGGAAAAATCGAGGACGTGCGCAAGGCCGTATCAATGGACGCCAAGCGGCCCGGTCATCATGTCTATGTCGTCGGCATAACCAAGAACGAGCTTGGCGGAAGCGAATACTTCGCCCACCACGGATTCGTCGGCAACAACGTTCCTAAGGTCGATCCGGAGCTTGCGAAGCAGATCTACCGGGCTCTTGCAGAGGCCATGGATCGGCGGCTTGTCGCCTCTTGTCATGACTGCTCCGACGGCGGGCTGGGCGTCGCGCTGGCCGAGACGGCGTTTGCGGGCGGGCTTGGCATTGCGGCCGATTTATCCGCCGTTCCCGTCGACGCATCGTTGCGGACCGACTACCTGCTATTCTCCGAGTCGCAGAGCCGGTTCGTCGTCACGGTTGCGGGCGCGAAAGTCAAGGAATTCGAGAAGATAATGGGCGGCGTCCCGTTCGCGAAGATAGGCAAAGTAACGAAATCGCCCATTCTGCTCCTCAAAGACGGAAATGGGCGTGAAATCATATCCGCCGATATCTTCGATCTCAAGCGGGCCTGGCAGGCGCCGTTGAATTGGTGAAGGTGAGATTGAATCCATTTTGTGATTCATTGGCCTTGCCGTAATTCACCGTGCGAATGAATTCGCACCTACAAAGTGAGAGGGGTATGTAGGGTCGAATTCATTCGACCTTTCGATCTATCGGCAATTGATGGAAGCTGTTAATTTAGGAAGCTGCTTCTGAAATGAAACCGCGAGTTCTGGTTCTGACAGGATACGGCATCAACTGCGATTACGAGACCGAATACGCCTTCAATATGGCGCGTGTCGGCGGACGGGCCGAGCGCATTCATGTAAACGACCTGATCGACAGCGCCTCCAACGGCAAGTCCCTCGACGACTATGATATCCTTGCCGTGCCGGGCGGGTTCTCCTACGGTGACGATATCGCGGCAGGCAAGGCGCTTGCCAGCAAGCTGCGGCATCATCTCAGGGAGCAGCTCGACAGGTTTATCGACCGGGGCAAACTCGTAATAGGCATATGCAACGGCTTTCAGGTGCTGGTCAGAATGGGGCTCCTGCCTGCCATGGATCGGCGCTACGGCGAGCAGCAGGTCACGCTGACCTATAACGACTCCAACAAGTTCGAAGACCGCTGGGTCTACCTGGTCGCGAACCCGAAGTCGCGTTGCATTTTCACGAAGGGCCTTGATAGAATATACCTGCCTGTTCGTCACGGGGAGGGGAAACTGGTCGCCGGCGACGCCGAAGCGCTCAAGCGGCTTCACCGGCGCGGCCATGTCGTGCTCCGATATGTGGACAAGGAGGGGGGCGCGGCCGGTTATCCCGACAATCCCAACGGGTCACAGGATAGTATCGCGGGCCTGTGCGACCCAACCGGCAGGATCTTCGGGCTGATGCCCCATCCCGAGGCTTACCTGTTCCGGACAAACCATCCGCGCTGGACGCGTGGAAAGGTTCCCCGCGAAGGGATGGGCGTGGCGATATTCCGCAACGCCGTCAAATTCGCAAAAGAGAACCTGTAACCGCGCGCGAATCGGGAGAGACCATGGAAGAGAAGGTGCAACGTGCGCTGCTGAGCGTTTCAAACAAGACCGGCATTATCGAGCTGGCGATCGCCCTTCATGAAATCGGGATAGAAATCCTGTCGACAGGCGGAACCCGGCGGGTCATAGGCGAGGCTGGCATACCCGTGCGTTCGGTCTCGGACTACACGGGTTTCCCCGAGATGATGGACGGACGCGTCAAAACCCTTCATCCGAAGATTCATGCCGGATTGCTCGCGCTGAGGGACAATCTCGAACACATGCGTGAGGTGGACCGCCACGGAATCGAACTCATCGATATGGTTGTCGTCAACTTGTATCCGTTCCAGGAAACGATAAGCAAGGACGGCGTCGCGCTCGAAGACGCCATCGAGCAGATTGACATCGGCGGCCCGACAATGCTGCGCTCCGCGGCAAAGAACTATCGCGACGTCGTTGTCGTAGTCAATCCCGACCGGTATCCCCAGGTGATCGAAGAACTCAGGGCGAACGACGGACAGGTCTCCGACGGACTGAAATTCGAGCTTGCGTGTGAGGTCTTCGAGCACACGGCCGTCTACGACCGTGCGATCGCCGATTATCTGGTGGCGGAAAAGGGGAAAGCCATATGAACAGCATGGAATTACCCCTCAGGTATGGATGCAATCCCCACCAGATACCGGCCCGCATCTTCATGGAAAGCGGCGAGTTGCCTATCCGGGTATTGAACGGAAGCCCCGGCTATATCAACCTTCTCGATGCGCTCAATTCGTGGCAACTCGTAAAGGAACTTAAACAGGCGCTTAATCTGCCTGCAGCGGCGTCGTTCAAGCATGTGAGTCCGGCCGGAGCGGCAGTTGGCGTTTCTCTGAGCGAGAGCCTGAAAAAGACTTACTTCGTCGAAGACATGGAATTGAGCCCACTGGGCGCCGCCTATGCACGCGCCAGGGGGGCCGATCGGATGTCTTCCTTTGGAGATTGGGCGGCCCTGAGCGATACTGTGGATATCGTTACAGCGCAATTGCTCGGTCGCGAAGTATCCGACGGTGTTATAGCGCCGGGATATGAGGATGAGGCCCTTGCCATCTTGAAAAAGAAAAGGGGCGGCAAATACAGCATCATACAAATCGATCCGCACTGGGAACCCGAAGAGATGGAGAAACGGCAGGTTTTCGGGATTACCTTCGAACAGAAGCGCAACACCCGAGTACCGGGATTTGAACTCCTCGAGAATGTTGTGACGGAGAACAAAGACCTGCCCGATTCAGCCAAACGTGACCTTGTGGTTGCGATGGTTGGCTTGAAGTATATCCAGTCAAATTCAGTCTGCTATGCTTTCGACGGACAGATCATAGGTGTTGGCGCAGGACAGCAGTCGCGGATACACTGCACGCGTCTTGCGGGGGAAAAGGCGGACCGCTGGCTTCTCAGGCAGCATCCCGATGTTCTGGCTTTCAAATACCGGGAAGGTCTCAAGAGGGTCGACAGAGACAACGCTTTGGATCAATACTTCGAAGATAACCTGACTCCAGATGAAGAGGAAAGGTGGAAATCCAACTTCCAGCAAGCGCCCAAGAAGCTTTCCCCTGAACAAAAACGACAATGGCTCGGCACATTTTCAGGTATTGCGCTTGCTTCCGATGCCTTCTTTCCCTTCAGAGATAACATAGACCGTGCCCATCAGAGTGGAGTGCAGTACATCGTCCAGCCTGGCGGAGCGGTGCGAGATGATGTGGTTATTGGAGCTTGTAACGAGTATGGTATGGTAATGACCTTTTCAAGTCTCCGACTTTTTCATCACTGAGGAATCATTTCTCTCATGGAGGAAGTGGAACCGTATAGGTTTGATGCGGAAAGGTCGGCATTCGGCGCTTCCGAATAATGTAAGGCATAATAATTTCCAAGCATCTCCGTGGGGTGAAGCGGGAGTAATCAAATGAAAGTACTCGTAGTAGGTGGAGGCGGCCGCGAACATACCCTTGTATGGAAGATAAGTCAAAGCCCCCTTGTCGAAAAATTATTCTGCGCTCCCGGCAACGCTGGCATAGCCCAACAGGCGAAGTGCGTCGATATAAGCGCCGGCGACATCGATAAGATCGCCAGGTTTGCGGAAAAGGAAAGGGTCGATCTCACCGTGATCGGTCCCGAGGCGCCGCTTGTCGATGGAATCGTAGACCTGTTCAATGAGCGCGGCCTGAAAATATTCGGACCCACCGCCGACGCCGCCATGCTCGAGGGCAGCAAGGGTTTCGCGAAGAAGTTCATGGGAAAGCTGGGCATTCCCACCGGCACATTCCAGATATTCACCAATGCCGACGAAGCGATCGATTTTATCTGCGACATGGGCGCTCCCATCGTTGTCAAGGCCGACGGCCTGGCGGCCGGCAAAGGCGTCACTGTCGCCTTGGATGAAGAGTCGGCCATCAAGGCGGTCAAGAACTGCATCACCAAGGGCGCGTTCGGGCGGGCGGGACAAAGGGTGGTTCTCGAAGAATACCTGGAGGGCGAAGAAGCCACTGTGCTTGCGTTTAGTGACGGCAAGAACACCCTGACCATGCCGTCTTCGCAGGATCACAAGCCGATTTATGACGGTGACAAGGGACCCAATACCGGCGGGATGGGGGCGTATTCCCCCGCGCCTGTCATGACCGATGAGGTTATGAAGCAGGTCGAAGAGGAGATTATCAAGCCCACGATCGAGGGGCTGCGCGCCGAAGATTGCGAATATCGCGGCGTGCTGTATTGCGGACTCATGATAACCGATTCGGGCCCGAGAGTCATCGAATACAATGTCCGTTTCGGCGACCCGGAGACCCAGGCGGTTTTGCCTCGTTTGAAGAGCGACCTCGTTCCGATTCTGCTCGCGTGCGCCGAGGGGAGTCTGGCCGGGACAAAGGCCGAATGGACCGATAACGCCGCCGTGTGCGTGGTGCTCGCCTCGGAGGGTTATCCCGGCAAATACGAAAAGGGCCGCCCCATCAGCGGTCTCGACAAAGCGGGCGCCGTCTCCGGCTCAATAGTATTCCATGCGGGCACGGCCCTCAAGAGCAAGAAGATAGTCACAAACGGCGGAAGGGTCCTGGGCGCCACCGCGCTGGCAAAGGATATCCCGTCGGCCATAAAGCGCGCGTATAAGTGCGCGGACGCGATCGAATGGGCGGGAAAATACTGCAGGCGCGACATCGGGGAAAAGGCGGTCGCCCGCCTTGGAAAGGGGAAATGATGCCAAGGCGCGGGAAGAAATCGACGCCCGTGCTCATAATCATGGGCAGCGACAGCGATCACGATGTCATGAGAGAGGCCGCCGATATTCTGGAAGAGTTCGGCGTGGGCTATGAGATGAGGATATCTTCCGCCCACAGGTCTCCCAAGCGGACGACGGCGTTGGCGGAAAGGGCCTCGCGCAGCGGCGTGAAAGTCATTATCACGGGCGCGGGCGCGGCGGCGCATCTTGCCGGCGTAATAGCCTCGCACACGACGCTTCCCGTCATAGGCGTGCCCGTCGATTCGTCCCCCCTCAAAGGCGTGGATGCGCTTCTTTCCACGCTGCAGATGCCCGCGGGCATTCCCGTTGCAACGATGGCCGTCGGCAAGGCGGGCGCTCGCAACGCGGGGATATTGGCATTGCAGATACTGGCCCTTGGCGATTCAGGCCTGCGCGCAAAGCTCGGCAGATACAAGGCGAAGCTTGCCGCCGCGGTTGAGAAAAAGGATCTCGCGCTCGGGGAGCAGGCGGGCAAAGGGGATTAGGCCCCGGGGATATGAAATGCTCAAAGATGCCATAAAGAAGCTCACGGAGCGAGAAGACCTGACCGCCGAGCAAGCACGGGCCGCAATGGATGAGATAATGAGCGGCGAGGCGCCCCCCGCGCAGATCGCCGCCTTTTTGATTGCAATGCGCATGAAAGGCGAGACCGTCGACGAGATTACCGGTTGCGCGCGAGTGATGCGCGACAAGGTCTCCCGGCTCAATCCGAAACGCCGCCCCCTGGTCGACACCTGCGGGACCGGCGGCGACGGCGCGAATACATTCAATATTTCGACCACCGCCGCTTTCGTTGTGGCCGGGGCGGGCGTGGCAGTGGCCAAGCACGGCAACCGAGGCGTCTCGAGCGCGTGCGGGAGCGCCGACGTTTTGAAGCAACTGGGCGTGAAGATAGATGCCGATCCGAGCGCCGTCGAGAGATGCATCGACGAGGTTGGGATCGGCTTCATGTTTGCTCCGCTTTATCACGGCGCGATGAAGCACGCTATCGGACCGCGCCGCGAGGTCGGCGTGCGGACGATATTCAATATCCTGGGGCCGCTTGCCAATCCCGCCTTCGCGGAGGCCCAGATTGTCGGGGTTTACGACGGCTCGCTGGTCGAGCCGCTTGCGAACGTGCTTATGAACCTGGGCGCGCGCCATGCATTTGTGGTCAGTGGCTCCGACGGGCTGGACGAAGTGACGACGACATCCACTTCCATCATCGCCGAGGCCACCGAATCCGGCGTGAGCGTTTCCGAGTTCGATCCTGCGAAGTTGGGAATAGGCCGTGCGCGGCTGGAGGCCCTGGTCGGAGGCGATGCTGCGACCAACGCAGACATCACCAAGACGATCCTGCGAGGGGGAAAAGGACCCCGCCGCGATATTGTCGTGTTGAACGCCGCTTTTGCGCTGGTGGCCGCCGACTATGTGGAAAGCGTTTCCGAGGGGATCGAGGCGGCCTCGCGCTCGATCGACGCCGGCGCCGCGATGGAAAAACTCGAGCGCCTGAGAGAGGTATCGTCAAGTTGATACTCGACGATATCATCGACCACAAACGCCGCGAAATCCAGGAGGTCAAGAAGCGCAATCCTCTTGCCGCGCTCCGCGAGCGCGTTGTCCCACGCGAGGCGGGCCTGTTCACCGAGGCCATCAGCAACGCGGACCGTCTCTGTCTCATTGCCGAAGTCAAGAAAGCCTCGCCTTCGCGCGGTGTCCTTTGTCCCGAGTTCGATCCCCCTGCAATCGCCCGAATATATGCGGAGAATGGGGCGTCCGCGATCTCGGTCCTGACCGATTCGAAATACTTCCAAGGCGACGTTTCTCATCTGACCCGGGCAAAGCGGGCGTGCGGACTGCCCGCTCTCCGAAAAGACTTTACTATAGATGAGTATCAGGTCTGGGAGAGCGCCGCAATCGGGGCCGATGCCATATTGTTGATTGTCGCGGCGCTTTCGGAGGGGCAATTGCGGGATTACTTGCAACTGGCCTCCGAGCTGGGGCTGGATTCGCTCGTCGAGGTTCACGACAGGATGCAGCTTGAGGCGGCGCTGGGCGCCGGCGCGCGCATTATCGGGATAAACAACCGCGACCTTGGGACGTTCAAGACCGATGTGGCTGTCACGCTGCGGCTTGCAAAAGAGATACCGGCCGAACATATAATAGTAAGCGAGAGCGGAATCCACACGCGCGATGATGCGCGGCGTGTGCGCGAAGCCGGCGCCGACGCGATTCTTGTCGGCGAGGCTCTGATGACGAGCGGGGACGTCTCGGGAAAGATACGGGAATTAATCGGTGATCAGGGTTAAGATCTGCGGCATAACGAATGTCGAAGACGCCCTGCATGCGGCGCAGAGCGGCGCAGATGCGGTCGGCTTTGTTTTCGCGCCGAGCGCGAGAAAGGTATCCGGGGAGCAGGCGGCGTCGATACGCGCGAAGCTGCCGCCGTTCGTTACCGTCGTCGGCGTATTCGTCGACCCGGAGCCCCGGTGGGCAAGGAAGGTATTCGAGGATGTCGGGCTGGACTTCGCCCAGCTCTATATCGGCGACGAAAGCCGTTTCCTGGAAGAATCGGGGCTGAATCCGCGAAAGATTATTCGCTCGATCTCCGTCGGGTCGAAGGGCGACCTTGAGGCGATAGGCGGGACATCCGCGCGGTTTGTCCATCTTGACACCAAGGTTGAGGGAATGGCCGGGGGAACCGGCAGGGTGTTCGATTGGAGCCTCGCCGCCGGGGCCTCCGCATATGGCAAGCCGATAATCCTGGCGGGCGGGCTGAATCCCGAGAACGTTGAGGAAGCAATCAGGGTTGGGGCGCCGCAGGCGGTCGACGTCTCCAGCGGCGTGGAGTCGTCACCGGGGAAAAAAGACCCCGACAAAGTGCGCGAGTTTATTCGGAGGGCTAAGGGAAATGCAACCTGACAGCGGAGGTCACTTCGGACCGTACGGCGGCAAATATGCGCCGGAGACGCTCATGTCGCCGCTCAGCGAGCTTGAAGAGGCCTACCTGAAGTATAAGAATGATGTCGATTTTCAGCAGGAGTTTCGCTACTACCTGTCCGAATACGTCGGCAGGCCGACACCGTTGTTTTTTGCCGAGCGCCTGACAAGGCATCTCGGCGGGGCGAAGGTGTACCTGAAAAGAGAAGACTTGTCCCATACGGGCGCTCACAAGATCAACAACACGATTGGTCAGGCGTTGCTGGCGAAGCGAATGGGCAAAACCCGTGTTATCGCCGAGACGGGCGCGGGCCAGCACGGCGTAGCGACTGCAACAGTCGCCGCCCTTTTCGGACTTGAATGCGAGATATACATGGGTGTAGAGGACATGCGGCGCCAGGCGCTGAACGTTTTCAGGATGCGCCTGTTGGGATCGAAGGTTACCCCGGTTGACGCGGGCAGCCGGACTCTTAAGGACGCGATCAACGAAGCGATGCGCGACTGGGTAACGAACGTGCGGACCACTCACTATATTCTCGGGTCCGTGCTGGGCGCGCACCCGTATCCGATGATGGTCCGCGATTTCCAGAAGGTCATCGGGGCGGAAGCCCGCAAGCAGATACTCGAAAAGGAGGAAAGGCTGCCGTCAATGTTGATCGCGTGTGTCGGCGGCGGCAGCAACTCAATCGGCCTTTTCTATGAGTTTCTTGAAGACAAGGATGTCGCGATGGTCGGGGTCGAGGCCGGCGGCCTCGGCGTCGAATCGGGCAAGCACGCCGCGCGCTTCGTGTCGGGCAGGCTTGGGGTGCTGCAGGGCTGTATGAGCTTCGTGCTGCAGACCGACGAGGGCCAGATCGACTTGACCCACTCGGTCTCGGCCGGGCTGGACTATGCAAGCGTCGGCCCTGAGCACAGCCAACTTCGCGACGCCGGCCGTGTCGAATACACTTATGCCACCGATGACGAGGCGCTGGACGCCTTTCAGCTCCTGAGCGGCGTCGAGGGAATAATACCCGCCCTGGAGAGCGCGCACGCCGTGGCGTATGCCGCCAAGGTCGTGCCGAAGATGAAGCCGGCCGAGAGCGTGATCGTGAACCTTTCGGGACGGGGCGATAAGGACGTCCAGATGGTTTCGGAAATTCTGCCGAAGAAGGAATGACGATGGCAAATCGCGTGACTGAGAAATTCGAATCGCTTAAACAATCGGGGCGGAAAGGGTTCATCGCTTACATCGCCGCCGGTGATCCCGATCTGGAGACAACGCGGAAACTGGTGATCGAGTTCGAGCGCATCGGGGTCGACCTGGTCGAATTGGGCGTTCCATTTTCCGATCCGCTGGCCGACGGCGTTATCAACCAGAGGGCGGCCGAACGCGCGCTTCGGAGCGGGACCAATCTTCGGAAGGTGCTAAATACCGTGAAGCGGATCCGCGAAGAGTCGGAGATACCCATTATCCTCTTTACGTATTTCAACCCGCTCCACTACATGGGGATCGAGCAGTTCGTGGCCGAGGCCGCCGAGAGCGGCGTTGACGGCGCTCTGGTGCTGGATCTTCCGCCGGAGGAGTCGAAAGAATACAAGGCGCTGATGGACATGAAGGATTTGTGCACGGTCTACCTGCTGGCGCCGACGAGTTCCGACGAGAGGATAGACTTGATATCACGGTTCAGCACGGGTTTTATATATTACGTCTCGCGCGAGGGTGTGACCGGCATGAAGGAGAAAATGACCGGCGGCGTGGAGGCGATGGTGGATAAGATCAGGTCGCGCTCGGGGAGTCCGGTGGCGGTCGGCTTCGGGATATCGGCTCCCGAGATGGCGGCCGAGGTTGCAACGTACTCCGACGCAGTCGTCGTCGGCTCTGCGATCGTCAAGAGGATAGAGGAAAAGGGAGCCGCTCCCGATCTTGTCGAGCATGTTTCGGGGTTTGTTTCTCGGCTTGTGGAAGCGGTAAAGGGATGACGCGAAAATCGGATGACAAGCTGGTTAACCTGGCGATAGAGAGCGCGCTCGCGGCGGGCGCCGACGCGGCGGAGGGCTTCCTCTCGCGCACGAGTTCGAAGACCGCCGAAGTAAGCGGTGGCAAGACGGAAAACGTCAAGGTGCGCGACGGCGCGGGCATAGGGGTGCGCATTCTGGTCGGGGACCGCCTCGGCTTCGCGCATACGTCCGACCTGAGTGATTCCGGCATCAGGCGGGCCGCTAAGGACGCGGTCGCCAACGCCGAATCCGCCTTTCCCGATCTTTACAACCGGCTTCCGAAGAGGGTGGGGGAGTATCCCGATGTCGAACGCTTTGATGAGGGTCTTGCCGGGGTCGGACTGGATGAGCGTATCGAGCGGGCAATGATGATCGAGTCCGCCGCTCGCTCGTTCGACAAAAGAATAACGAAGGTACGCCAGTCGAGCGTGTCGGATTCCAGCTACGAAGTGTATCTGGCCAACAGCGAGGGAATTTCATTGTGGCACAGGGGCACCTCGTGCAGCTCGAGCCTGCTGGCGGTGGCCGAGTCGGACGGCGACGCGCAGATGGGCTGGGACTTCGACCACTCTCCCTTCTTCGCTGGGCTGGAATTCGAATCGGTCGGCCGCAACGCGGCCCGGCGCGCCGTCGACCAGCTTGGCGCAAGGCAGGTCGAGACGACAACCGTGCCGGTCATTCTCGATTCGCCGGTCGCTTCGGAGTTGCTTGGCGCGATAGCGCACGCGCTCATGGCCGATCAAGTGCTGAAGGGCAAATCGCTTTTTGCCGACAAGATGGGTCAAAGCGTAGCCAGCGCCGAGGTGACGATAATCGACGACGGCGCTTTCGAAGACGGTATCTCTCCCGCGCCGGCAGATGGTGAAGGCGTGCCGTCGCAGAGGACCGTTCTGATCGAGGCGGGCGTTCTCAGGGCGTTTCTGCACAATACGTACACCGCCGGAAAGAGCGGGACCGCGTCCACGGGCAACGGCGTGCGGTCTTCCTATGCGTCATTGCCGGAGGTGGGGGCGTCGAACTGTTATTTCCCGCCCGGGAACACTACGCGGACCGAGCTGATTGAGGGGTGTTCGCGCGCGTATCTCGTGACCGACGCCATGGGCATGCACACCATCGACATGGTGTCGGGCGATTTCTCTGTCGGCGCGAGCGGCCTGTGGATAGAGGGCGGCAAGGTCAAATATCCGGTCAGGGAGACGACCATAGCGGGCAACGTGAAGGACGCTCTTGCCGACATCGAGGCGGTGGCCGACGACCTGAAATTTTACAGCCGCTATGGCTCGCCGACCATTCTCATCGGCAAGGTTGTGGTGAGCGGCAAATAGAATGTTCGCCGCAGGAAATCAGAGCGGAGAGAAATCGTGTCCAACCGCAACGGCCGCGGGATAGCTGTCTTCGTCCTCCCTATAACGCTTGCCCTTATTGTGCTCACCAATATTCCTCTTCTATACGGCTACCTGAACCAGTCGCCGGGCCTGAAATTCATGGGGATAATCGCCGGTGTCCGCGACACCAATTTCTATTTCATGATGATGATGCAGGGGGACGGATGGAGCCCCGTCTTACGGAACTACTTTGCGACCGGCGAATCGAATGCGATTTATCACGGCTTTTTCTGGTTTCTGTTGGGAAAGATCGGGCATATTCTTCGCGTTGATGGTCTTGAGGTCTATCATGGAGCGAGGATTGCGATTACCGTTCTCTTCGTGCCCGCATCGTATTGGTTTGTGTCGAGGTTTCTCAGTTCTATCGCCGAACGCGTTGCGGCCTTGATTATGCTTTCATTCGGCGCTGGAGCGGGGTGGCTGGTTATGCTTCTGTATGGGCGCGCCGGCGCTCCATCTTTTGTTCCCGCAGACGTCGGCACTCCAGAGGTGAGTTCGCTTTTCACGCTGATGACTTTTCCTCACTTATCGGCGGCCCTGATTCTGATCGCGCTGTGTTTTGCGTTCATAGAGGCTTCGGCTTCAGAGGAAAAGATGTGGTTGGCCGCCGTGGGAGGCGTCTGCGGAATGGCGCTCGGATTCATTCATGCCGTGAATCTGGTCGTGATATATGCGACGCTTGCCTTATTCGTGCCCGCCTCTCTCATATTCCTGAAAGATAAGCGTGCTGTTCGGTCCGCCGCAATATTCGGGGCGCTTTCCGTTTGGCCGATGGCCTATTATCTATTTTTGATGTTTACCAGACCGGAGTTGCTGCCGCAGGCTCCGGTGCGTTCTCCGGCCTTGGTGAGCTACGGTGTGGGCTTTGCGCCGTTTATCATATTGAGCCTGATCCATTTGAGGACCCTGGTCAAAAGGCGAATCCTGCCGCGAGGGGATCTACTCCTGATATGCTGGGCCGTTTCGAATTTCATGCTGCTCTACTCCTACCCCTTGCTTTTGCAGGAGGCTCGCACGGTCCTCGGGCTTCAGTTGCCGCTGGTTATCCTGTCCTCTCGCGCGATCTTTGCAACGATTCTTCCCTGGATCGAACCCGAATGGGGAAAATCCGACCGACCTCCGAAGAGGGTACTTGCGACGATAGCCGCGGCCTTAATAATCGTCTTTACTTTTCCCAGTTCTTTTTATAACATATTTGAACGCGTGTCGCGCTTGAAGAACTATCCGGAGTTGTTTTCCCTGAGGCTCGATGAGTACGAGGCGCTCCGGTTTCTCCGCAACACCGAAGGGGAAGATGTTGTGCTATCCGGTGAATGGATCGGAAGCTACGTGCCGCGGCTGGCGCGCAAGCGCTCGTGGTTGGGGCAGTACGATCTTCCCTCGCGCGACTCGCGCATGAAATTGGCAAAGGAATTCTTCTCCGAGGTCATGCCTTCGTCGAGTCGTTACGATTTTCTGCAGAGAAACAATGTGGGGTTCGTCTATCATGGCCGAGACGAAAGGGAGTGCGGCGGGTTCGAACCCGATGGAGCGCCCTTTTTGCAGCGCATCTTTAAAAATGATTCCTCCGACATTTACAGGTTCGAGTCGGGAGAAGCTTTGAAAAAGGAATAGCAATCTCCATGGAGCGAAAGAAGCGAATCCCGGTGTACGAGCCGGTTCTGGGGCAGGAGGAACTGGATCTTCTGGAGGATTGTATTCGGACGCGATGGATATCTTCGCTTGGGAAGTACATATCCCGTTTCGAGCGCTCCTTCGCCAGATACTGCAGGTGCCCGCACGCCGCCGCCACCGCCAACGGAACGGCGGCTTTGCACCTCGCGGTAATGGCTTTGGGAATCGGGAAGGGCGATGAAGTTATCATCCCGGATTTGACCTATGTCGCGACGGCCAACAGCGTGGCTTACACCGGGGCAAAGGTCGTATTGGCGGACGTGTCTGAGGACACGTGGACAATCGATGTGGGTCGGATCGAATCGGCTGTCACAAAGAGGACGAAGGCGATTATTGCGGTGCATCTCTACGGGCATCCCTGTGATATGGATCAGATAATGGATCTGGCTCATGCCAAAGGTCTTAAGGTCATAGAAGACGCTGCGGAGGCGCATGGCTCAGAGTATAAGGGGAAACGTGTCGGCGCTCTCGGAGACATCGGATGCTTCAGCTTTTACGGCAACAAGGTGATAACGACCGGCGAGGGTGGCATGGTTGTCACAAACGACCCGGACATAAACGCAAGGGTGCGCGCGCTGCTCGATCACATGATGGACCCGCAGCGACGTTATTATCATCCTGAAATCGGATATAACTATCGGATGACCAACATGCAGGCGGCGGTCGGCTGCGCGCAGATGAAAAGACTGAACGGCCTCGTGGCGGCCAAGCGCAGGGTGGCCAAAATGTATTCGAAGCGACTGCGCCGAATTGAGGGGGTCTCGCTGCCGCCGGAAATGGGATGGGCCAGGAATGTGTTCTGGCTATACACGATCAGGCTGGACAGCGGATTCGGGCTCACAGCCGATGAACTCGCGCACAGGCTGACTAAGGAAGGGATCGATACGAGGCCGGTCTTTTTGCCGATGCATTTGCTTCCCATGTACGCGACTCGGAGGAGATTCCCCGTATCCGAGAAACTCGCGCAAACAGGGCTGAGCTTGCCCTCATCGCCGATGCTTCCTGAGGATGACGTTGAGCGCGTCTGCGAGAGCATAAGGAAAGCTCAGCTCGCAAAGTGAGGTTGTCGGTTGTTTTATACAAGAGAATACATCGCCAAAGCCCTTAGGGGAGACTATTCTTACGGGACAAGTGTCAGGGCGAGCGGCCCCGAGAATTTGCTGGCCATGATTATCCAGGCCGCCATGCTCGTGTGTGGTTCGGTCATTTGGGCATGCGCGAAGATTCCTCTGGTTTCGGATGTTGTTGAGATGTTTGTCCGAAACTACCCAAGAGGCGCCTTGGGTTTTTTCTTTCGCGGCGCCTATTTTAAAGCGAAACTGGGGCACATGGGAAAGAACGTCTTAATAGACCTGGGTGTCTCGATATGGAATCCCGAGAAGGTGAGCATAGGCGACAACAGCCATATCGATACCAATGTGAAGATAGAAGGAGGCAAGTCGGTGGCCATCGGCAGCCATGTCCACATTGCCTCGAATGTGCTGCTGCAAGGTCTTGGAACCCTCATAATCGGTGACTATGCGGATGTCGGCGCAGGCTCGCTGATATATTCCGGAGTGAACCATTACACCGATGGCGAGAGCGACAGGTTCTATGAGATGTCTTCATGCGCTCCGGCCGATAAACAATTTGTGAAAACCGAGGCGGTGCGAATTGAGATGAGCGCGTTCGTGGGACTTAACAGCGTGGTCATGCCCGGCGTGACAGTGGAGGAGGGAGCAGTTGTCGGGGCCTGCTCATTCGTCAACTCGAACGTTTCGGCTTACACGATAGCTGTCGGCGTTCCGGCCAAGATGATCGGGGAGCGGCCCGGCCGGCAATGAATCGTGACGTGAAATCCGAATGAAAGCCTCTTTGGCGGAGGCTTTCTTGCATCGCTCCTGAAATTGACAATGTCTATTGTGTAAGTTCATGCCGACCAGAGGTTCCTTTTTGCCGTATCCCCTTAAGCTGCATCTTATAGGCCAGCAACAAATGTCGTGGTTCCTCGCGCGGCCGATTCCATATCAAGATTTCCTTGAAATCACATGATTCTACGGTCGTACTGGGAAGAATGGGATGAATTATATATAATGT
>CBFDAY010000017.1:0-16841 GCA_965602895.1 uncultured bacterium | reverse complement strand
AATTCTTGGGACAGTTGCCCCGAGGCCGTCCATGCAGCCTAATCGCCGCCGGCTTCCATCAGAGGAATGAGTGCCGGATCGTAAAGGTTCATGGAAGCGGCTCCTTGTTTTCGTTTACCAACAAGCCGCACGAAACCGATATACTCCCCCTGATCCGCGTCCAACGCCTCGGCGACCGACGGAAACCGGTTTTTTCCTGAGTTTTCAAGCGCGATCTCGAAGTCTCTCCAGAGTTTCCAGCCGTCCGGCTGCGTGTCCGCAACGACGACCTCGACTTTGTTAGAACGTTCCCAGAGCGCCTGCCATGACTGCACCGTATGAAAGCAGATGCATCCGTCTTCCCAAAAGCGATGGCCATTGGATTGATTCTGCGTCAAGTGTTGCGGGATTCCGTTTTCAAACGGTCGCATCAATCCTGGGACGACAATGCCGATTTGTCCCTGCGGCCTCACGAACCGGCTCACGTATTCCAGGTACAGCTCGTCCGTGCCGAAGTACTGATACGCATCGAGGCTCACAATCGCATCGAAGAATTCCTCGGCGAACGGCAGGGCGTGAGCTTCGGCTCTGAGTGGAAAGACCTTATCGTCCAACCCGGCATCGCGGACGCGTTTCCAGTTTTGATTTTGATTTACCCAGAGGTCCGAGGCCCACACCCGGACGTCGAACTCCCGGGCGAGAAAGATGCTGGTCATCGCTGTGCCGCACCCCAGGTCCAGTACCCGCATATCCGGTTTCAGCTCCAAGTCCCTGCAAAGCCATTCGACGAGCCACAGCGCGTTGGGCCCCATCTGGTTGTCCATCACCCAATCCGGATCGTAGGAGTTGGATCGCGGAAATTCGGGGTGATACAAATCGTGATTCTCTTGAGTCATGGGCTCCTCCTTGTATGATTAGCTGGTGGTGTTTGCTCTCACGCGGCCGAATGAAGTTTTTCGATCAGCGTGCGCAATTCCGAAAGATTCGCTATCTCGGCGTCCGGCGTCACATCATCGCGGCACGGCGCGCCGGATCTGTTGACCCAGATCGCCCTCAGGCCGACGGCCTGCGCGGCGGCGATATCGCTCCTGAGGCTGTTGCCCACCATTATCGTTGTCGCGGGTTGGGCGGAGAGAGCGTTGAGAGCCGATGTGAAAATCCGGGAATGGGGCTTTCCCACGCCCAGCTCGCCGGAAATGGTTATCGTATCGAAATATTGGGCCAGTCCGGAACCTTGTATTTTCTCGCGCTGCAGGTCGGACGCTCCGTTTGTAATCAGGCCCATCCGAAAACTTCCGCGCAGGTCCTGCAGAACCGGTACCGTGTCGGGAAACACGACATGGCGCTTGCGCCGTTCCTTGGGAAACGTTTCGGCCAACCCCTCGGCGAGCGCGGCGTCATTCACGCCGTGTTCGGCAAGCGCGGCGGACCACGCCTCGCGCCTGTAATCGGGCGCCCACTCGCGCAACGCTTCGAGGTTAGGGTCCTCGCCTAGGAACCGCGCCCACAGCCCCTCCCACGAGCTGATCCCGATTCTGCTGCAATATGGATGGGTCGGGGCCGCCTTCCAAATTTGGCGGGCACAGCGTCGCACGGAATCATGAAGCGCGGCAGGATCGATGCCGTTTCTCTCGCGCGCGAGTTCGCAGGCTGCGAGAAACGCCGCCGCCGCCGAAGCTTCCTCGACAACGAGCGTGTCGTCGAGGTCAAATAGGATGACTTTGATTGGCATGACAAAAAATAAGGAATCTCTCTGAGAAATTCCCCCGCCCTCCCTTTACGAAAGGGGGGATGTGCCTCCCCCTTTGAAAAAGGGGGACCGAGAGGGATTTGGAAGTTCGCGCAACCGGCAGCTCCCCAACCCGCGCCGCCGGAAAACATCCGCCCGACTAAACCCGGATATCCCGCTCCTTCCAGTATGGTTCGCGAAGGATTCTTTTGAGAATCTTTCCCGAGGGATTCCGGGGCAGCTCGTCGATAAAGTCGACCGAGCGGGGTTTCTTGTAGTCGGCCGCATTCGCCTTGCAATATTCGATGATTTCCTCTTCGGTGGCGCTCTCGCCGGGTTTCAACACGACGATGGCCTTGATCGATTCGCCCCATCTCTCGTTCGGAACTCCGATCACGGCGGCTTCCATTATCTTGGGATGCGAGTGGAGCGTCCCCTCGATCTCGGCGGGATAGATGTTCGAGCCTCCGCTGATAATCATGTCCTGCCGCCTGTCGACGATGTAGTAATACCCTTCTTCGTCGCAGCGCGCCATGTCGCCCACCGAGATGTAGCGTCCGCGCTTGCCCTTCTCGGTTGCTTCCGGATTCTTGTAGTACTCCTGCATAAGGTTCGGGTTCGATGCGTAGATCTCGCCTACCTCGCCCGGCCCGACCTCGGCGCCGTCGGCGTCGAGCAGCTTGATGTCGGTGCCGAAGAACGGCTGGCCGACGCAGCGGAGTTTTCGGCGCTGGTCGCGAGGGCGAAGATTGGTCACAATTCCGTTCTCGGTCGCGCCGTAGAATTCATGTAGCTCGACACCCTCGAAGAATTCCAGTATCGCCTCTTTGGTGGCAGTATGCAGGGGCGCTCCGGCGGAGATAGCGCAACGCACCGAGCTTACATCATATTTTTTCTTTTCCTCATCGGGCAGCGAGAGGATGAGATCGTACATCGTGGGCGCCATGAAGAAATTCGTGATCCGCTCCCGCTCGATCGCTTCCAGGATCATCACGGGATCGAACACCTTGAGAGTACACACCGTCGCCCCTATGGACAGATGCGTGTTCGCAAAAAACGCGGGCGCCGAATGAAACAGCGGGGCGGCGCTGAGGTTGATCTCGTTTTCGGTAAATCCGTACTCGGCGCAGGCGAACAGGCCCATCAGGACCACGCCGCGGTGCGAGCGCACGGCCCCCTTGGGATGGCCGGTCGTGCCGGAGGTGTAAATAAACACGGCGGGATCGTTTTCGCCGACTTCCGCGCCGGGGTCGCCGCCGTCGGCGCGGGCGAGGAGGTCTTCATAGTTGACCGCCCCGTCGGGAGTCTGTTCCCCGATGACGACGTAATTGTCGGGCGCCACGAGTTCGAATTCGTTCCGAATCGGCCACACGCGGTCGATAAACTCCTCGCCCAGCACAAACGCCTTGGAGTCGGAGTTGTTCACCTGGTAGGTGATCTCCTTTCCGACGTTGCGGAAATTCATTGGCACGATCACGAGACCGGCCTTGTTGAGACCGGCGGACAACTCGAGCATCTCATTGCCATTGAACAACAGGATGGTCACCTTGTCGCCCTTCTTCAGGCCCATGTCCAGCAGTCCGTTAGCCACGCGGTTGGTGCGTTCGTTTAGTTCGTACCACGTCAGGCGTCGCTGTCCGCTGACTATGGCAATGTCATTGGGTCGCTTGACGGCGTTCAGTTCTATCCCGCTGTAAGTCACCAATTCCTTGCTTTCAATCACTGTCTTACCTCCGGCAGACTTGGTGGGCCGCTATCCTGCGGCGAAAAGGTTTCTACATCTTATCCAAGCATTGCTTCAGATCGTTTATTATGTCGGCGGGATCTTCAAGCCCGACGGAAAGCCGCATACCGCTTTGCCTGAGTCCTATCGCCTCTTTCTCTTCCTCGGACATGAGAAGATGGGTCATGTTGTAAGGGTTCTCCAGCAGCGTCGAGACGTGTCCCAGGCTTACGGCGAGCGAGATGCAGTACGAATTGTCGCCCGCATGCTCGGTAAAACGCTCGATGGCGCCATCGTCGTCGGTGTCAAGCTCGAAGTACAGCATCGATCCCGGCGCGAAGTCACCCCTGAAATCGCGCATCTGCCGCTTCGCGATCTCGTGCTGCGGATGCTCCTCCAGCCCCGGGTAATTGACCTTGCGCACCTTGCGGTGGTCCGAAAGGTAGGAAGCGACCTCCAATGCGCTTTGCTGCATGGCCTTCATCCGGACCCCGAGCGTCGGCAGCCCGAACGTCAGGATGTTCCACGCGGCCTTCGGCGACAGGATTGCGCCGGTCTCCTCCCTGCACATGACGAACGCGGCGCGCATGTCCTTCGGCCCGATGACCGCGCCCGCGAGGTCGGCGCCGAAGCCCCCAAGCGACTTGGTCAGGCTGCTGACGACGAAGTCGACGCCATGCTCCAGCGGCCTCTGGCAAAAGGGCGAGGGGAAAGTGTTGTCGACGATTACCTTGATCTGCCCTTTTTGTCCGAGTCTCTTCTCGGCCTCGTCTACTACCCGGCGAACCGCCGCGATGTCGACAAGATTGACGAGCGGGTTGACCGGGGTCTCGAAGTAAGCCACGCGGGTCTTCTCGTTGATCGCCTCCGCCAGCGCCGATTCGTCGTTGAAATCCAGAGCGGACGTCTTGACTCCGAACCTCGGCAGCCAGCCGGTCATCAGGCTGTGCGTGTTCCCGTAGATGACTTGATGATAGAGGACCTCGTCGCCGGCCGAGAGGTTGACCATGAGCGCAGCCATGATGGCCGCCATTCCGCTGGCGAAAACGAGCGCGCTCCCTCCGCCCTCGGCGACCGCGATCTTGTGCTCGAGCAGCGAGCTTGTCGGATCGTCAAATCTCGAATAAATATAAAACGGCAGCTTGCTCAGATCATCGAGTTCCATCAGGAACTCAAGCGGTTTCTTGCCGCCGAAAACCGACGTGTCCATGCCATATGTGACCGAAGACGATATCGGCGGCACGAGCGCGTGGCTGTAGTCGAGCTTTGCCTGCTGCCAGTCGCCGTGCACGAGACGAGTTTGCTTTGTATAGCTTTCGGCATTTTCAGCTTTATCCGGCATGATCGGGTCCTTTCCTGGTGTTCGCGGGTTTCGCTCCTCAGCCTTGATCCGGCACGTAAGAGGGCATCTCGGCGGAGAGCCCTTCGTATTTATAGAATTCCTCGATAGGCCGCGCGGACACATCGTCGATGAACTTCTGCATCTCGCTTTCAAGCTTGCGGCTCAGCTTGTTGGGCTCGTGATTCGCTATGATCTGTTCCACCGTCTCGGCGCATCTGTCGAGCACGGTCTTCGAGCCCGCGCTGACCCATGCGTCGCGCACCGTGTGCTCGAACAGGTCGGAAAGATGCAGCTCGGAGCGGAAATGCTCGGCCGTGTGCATTTTGTCGATGTAGCTGTCCGACCAATCCAGATCGTTTATCAGGTCGACGGCCAGCGTATCATCGTTGACCTCGATCCCGCGGCCGATCCTCTTGACCATTCCCGCAAGCTCGTTGTCCAGCACCATCAGCTCGTGCGAGCCGGCAACCGTGCATTCGAGCGTGCCGGCGCAGGTGATGTAGTTTATTCCCGCCATGTACGCATGATAGAGGTTCATCATTCGCTCGAACCCGCATTGCACGTCGAGAAGTTTCGAGTCGGTCGTGCCGCCGACGCCGCGCGAGGGGATCTTGTAAGAACGCGCAAGCTGCGCGCAGCCTGCGGTGATGAGGCCGGTTTCGAAAGACCCGAGCGCGACGTTGCCCGTGCGCATGTCGGCCACCGTCGAGCACGTGCCGTACATGACGGCCGCGCCGGGCTTTATTATCTGCGCCAGCGCGATGTGCGCGAGCACTTCGGCGTTGTGCTGCACCAAGAGACCCGCCAGCGTTATCGGCGCGGTGGTTCCGCCCATCGCCTCGGGCGTTACGGTTATGGGCTGATTGTGCTCGACAAACACTCTCATGCCGTGTCCCTGGGCGGTGTCGATCTTCAGCGGGCTGACGATGCTCGTGATGCCGACCTTGCGAGGCTTCTTCATCAGCTTGTCCATGCCGCCGACAACCAGCGCCACCATGTCCATCATGTCCTTGCTCGCGAGATAGCCGAGCGTGCCGGAGCCGAACGGCTTCCTGGCCTCGCGGGCCCAGACCCGGATGGCCTCGACGTGAATCGTCGTCATCGGGACGTCATTCGGCCAGATGTCCATCTGATCGTTGGTAAGGTTGTCGAGGTCATCAATGAGGATTATGTGCTTGCGCAGGTCTTCAAGCGTGGCGGGGCTGTGGTTGCCGTCCTTGTCCACGAGGTCGGTCGGAGTGCCGAGTCCGGCGAAAATGGACGAGCGCGTGTCGATTTTCACCTTGAACTTCGGGTCGTGCCCGTAGAGCATGAATCGGCTCGGCGTCTGTTCGATAGCCCACTGTACTATTTCCTCGGGTATTCGGACGACCTGCTCGGAATCGTCGACGTCCGCGCCTCGCTCCCTGAACAGGTCGCGCAGGTCCTGCGCCTCGACCTTCACGCCCTTTGTCCTGAGCACATTCAAAGAAGCCTGGTGGATGCGCTCGACTTCTTTTTTGCTGAAAACCTCGAACTTTCTCGCCTTCATGCAGGCGGCCTCCTTTCACGACCGGGCCGAAGCGGCGGCCCTTTTATCCAAAGCATCGTCCTCTTCTCTGATGGATATGGTTTCTTATCGGCAGGTGGAATTCCTCCAAGCGAAGATTATACAGCACAATAGACGATTTTGCGAAATATCCTGTTAGAGAGGCCGGCCATATGCGACAGACTCAATTGGAGACCTTGTTGTGAGTTATCTCTTGTGCTAAACTGGATTCCGCGCGGTAGTCCTGCTGCCGAACCGTGCAGTAGAGGATGCCCTCGGAGACGAGCGGAGGCGGACACGATGCGGAAGATCATCCTTACCATTTTCTTGGCGCTTTTGTCTGTCGGCGCGAATATGACCGCGCGGGCGGAAGCGGTTGATTTTACGGGGTCCGCTTTCGAGGATTCCAACTCTAACGGCTTTCTCGACATGGGCGAGAAAACCCTGCCGGACGTCGCCGTCTCGGACGGCGTAACCGTTGTGATTACCGATGCGGGCGGCCAGTATCGAATCGGCTCCGACGCGGACCGCATCATTTTCGTATCCGTCCCGGGTACGCATCATGCGGCGGATAACAACTTTTCCCGCGCCACGAACAACTTTGTCGCGGGAGAGCGCCGAATCGATTTTCCCCTCGTGCGAAACGCCGATACGACCGCCGGCGAAAGATTCACATTTGCGTTTGTGACCGATACGCACGTTGCAGACTACCGCCGCGCGAAAGATGGCGTTGCAAAAGCCTACCGCACCGTCGCCGAGCTGAACCCCGCACTTGTGGTCCACGGCGGAGACGTCGTCTTCGACGCCATGAAAGCCGCGGACGAAAAACTTGCCGAGAACCAGTACAGACTCTATCAGAAGTCTCTCGCTCCCATTATCAAGTCGCCCTTCTATCACACCATCGGCAACCACGACGTTTTCGGCTGGACCGGGCTGCCCGAGCCCGACCCCGTTCCACCGCTTTACGGGAAGAAGATGTTCAACAAGTATTTCGGCCCCTCCTATTACTCGTTCAACTACAAGCACTGCCACTTCATCGTCCTCGACAGCATCGGCCGGACAGAGGGCGAGGACGGCGAGCCCACATACCATGGCTTTGTTGACGAAACACAGATCGGATGGCTGCGCAAGGACCTCGCGGCGGTTGACCGCGAGAGGCCCATCATCATAGTGACCCACATCCCCATGATTAACGCGCTTGCAAGCCTGTTCGGCCTCAAGGGCGAGGTCGTGCCTCTGCCCGGCGGCGGGACAACCCCGAAACACCAGATACACGGATTCGCGCGGCTCCTGGGTGATGCGCTCAGGGGATACAACTTCAAGCTTGCGCTCGCCGGTCATTACCACACTTTCGAGGAGGTCCATTGGAAAAGCAATGAATGCGACGCGGTGTTCATCGTCGGAGGCGCGATATGCGGCGGTTGGTGGAAAGGCGACCACAGGGTGGGCCTGAGCAGTTGGCCGGAGGGCTTTACGATGGTCGAAGTCGACGGCCAAAAATTCACCGCATCATATATCTCTTACGGATGGAAAGGGACAGAAGAGCAGTAGCGAAGACACACCGAAACAGGAGGAATTTATGGGACAGTTGAACGGCAAAGTCGCCATCGTCACCGGGGTCGGAAGACCGCTTGGCATTGGCAGGGCATGCGCCCTGAAGCTCGCTGAGATGGGCGCCGATGTCGTGATCAGCGACCTGTGCCGCAAGTATGAGGGCGACCTCGAATTCTACAACCTCGGCCAGTGGGAGCAGCTTCAGGAAGTTGCAGGCGAAATCGAGGAAAGGGGCCGCAGGGCGAAGGCGTTCAAGGTCGATGTCACCGTCCGAAACGAAATCGAGGACATGGTCAATTCCGTCAGCGAGGAGTTCGGCCATATCGATATTCTCATCAACAATGCCGGCACGGGCGTCGGTGTCGGACCATTCCTTAACATCAGCGAGGCCGCCTGGGACAAAACGATCGATGTCAACCTGAATGGGATATTCCACTGTTGCCAATTGATTATTCCGCACATGATCGAGGCCGGCGGCGGGAAAATCGTGAACATCGCATCGATGGCGGGTCTCAGGGGCTCCGCCATGTATGGGGCCTACACGGCGTCGAAATTCGCGGCGGTCGGCATCAGCCAGGTCCTTGCGGCCGAGTTCGCGCCCATGGGCATACACGTCAACGCCGTCTGCCCGGCGATAGTCGACACCGACATGGGTTTCGACCAGTACGAGTTCCTCTCATTCATGAGAGGCACCAGCATCGACGAAGTCAGGGAAAATCTGAACAAAAGGATTCCGCTGGGGCACGCCGCCACCGCCGACGACGTCGCCGAAACGGTCGGTTTCCTCGTGTCGCCCGCGGCCAATTACATCGTCGGTCAGGCGATCAGGGTATCCGGCGGAATGGAGCTGACATGACAACCGTCAGGGGCATCTCATCATGAAGAAATACGGACCGGTCGACGCGCTGCAGTCACCGAGGTTCTGCGGGGTGGCCAGCTTCATGCGGCTTCCGCAGGCAAGAACGACCGACGAGGTGGACGTCGCCATGGTCGGGATCCCGTTCGACACGGCGACCACCCATCGCGTCGGCTCCCGCTTCGCGCCCGAGGCGATTCGGAGCAATTCGCGCCTTCTGCGGCCTTACAACCCCGCGCAGGAGGTCGACATATTCGAGCACTGCTCGGCTGTCGACTACGGTGACGTCGATGTTGTCCCCGGCTACATCGAAAGGACATACGACAAGATTGTCGAGGCGATGCGCCCGATATTCGATGCCGGGGTAATTCCGATTTCGATGGGCGGCGACCACTCGATAACGCTGGGCGAGTTGCGGGCGGCCTCGGCCGCATACGATAAGGTGGCGCTGGTCCAATTCGATTCGCATTGCGATGTATGGGACGAATACTTTGGTGAGAAATACAACCACGGCACAACGTTTCGCCGCGCCGTCGAAGAAGGTCTCATCGCGACCGACAGCTCGATACAGCTCGGCATGCGCGGGCCGGTTTACTCTCCGAACGACCTGGAAGATGCGCGCGCGCTGGGATTCGAAGTCGTAACCGCCGGCGAAATTGCCGCGGACGGAATCGAGAAAACCATAAAGAGAATCCGCCGCCGGGTCGGAGAGCGCCCGGTGTTCCTCAGCTTCGACATAGATTTCGTCGATCCGGCGTATGCGCCGGGCACGGGCACGCCCGAGGTCGGCGGGCCCACCAGCCGCGAGGCGCTTGAGATCGTCAGGGGGCTTGGCGGGCTCGATTTCGTAGGCTTCGATCTTGTCGAGGTCATACCCCAATACGACAGCGGCGACATAACGTCGCTGCTGGCGGCGAATCTAATGTACGAATTCTGGTCGCTGGTGGCAGATAATAAGCGGAGCGATTGAAGGAGTCGAATAAGCGAAGGAAGATTTCACAGCAGAGAATCGAGGAAAACTCATGAGCGAGAAGATTTCCGGAACCGAGTTGCACGCCGAGGTGGAACGCATTGCGGCCATGGGGGACCGCCGCTGCGGAAGCGACATCGAGCATCGGGCGATAGAGTACATCCGCGACAGGTTCGCGGATATAGGGCTGAAGGACGTCCGGATCGAATGGTTCGATATACACTGGTGGAATCCCAAGCGCGTTGAGCTGGAACTGCTCCCGGAGAAAAAGCCTGTCCGCTCCGAGCCCATATGGTACACCGGCCCTACCCCGCCGGGCGGGCTCGTGGGTGAGTGCGCGTACTGCGGTTACGGCCTGCCGCACGAGTTTGGCCCCGCCCGCGACAAAATAGCCGTCATCGACGGCCGCATCCTCTTGCACTTCTGGCCGACGTACCGGTTCTTCAACAGTTACAAGGCGGCGCTCGACGCCGGCGCCAGGGGGCTTGTCGTCGTCATCGACGCGCCCGGCGATTTGATCCCGATCTTCACGGCAGAGGAAGAGAACCACGACAGCCCGATGCCCGCCGTGCTCGTGAGTCGTTCCGACGGCGCGATACTCAAGGAACGCATTCAGAACGGAAGCGCCGAGATACGGCTGGTGATAGAGGCCGAGGCAAGGATCTCCCGGACGGCCGACGTCGTGGGCGTGCTGCCCGGCGGGTCGGACGAATACATCATCGTCGGGGCGCATCACGACAGCATATACAAGGGCGCCGTCGACAACGCAGGCGGCATGACCGCGCTGCTGGCTATCGCGACGGAACTCGCGGGGTGTCCCACCCCCCCACGAAAAAACGTCATCTTCGCCACGCATCCCGGGCACGAATTGCTGATAGGCGCGCGCGAGTTCATAGCGAAGCGCGCCGACATACTGGAGAAGACGGCGGCATACATAACGCTCGACGGCATCGGCAGCGACAACTACGAAGAAGTCGACGGCAAGATCGTCAAGACCGGCCGCGACGAGCCCCGCGGCGTCTTCATCTCGCCGAACCCGGTCCTGGCGGAGGTCATCTTTCCGCTTGTCAAAAAATACGGGCTCCTGCCCGCGGCGTTTCTGCCGGCCGACGTCATGTGCCCGAACGAGGACCTCGAAGGGCGATTCTTCGAGGCCGGCGTGCCGATCGTGGACATTATCGGGAAGCCGATCTGGTATCACACCGAGGACGATACGCCCGATAAGTGCACCCCCGACCAATTGCTGCGCGGCACGCTCGCGCACCTCGAAATAATCGGGGGGATCGACGCGCGCCCCGCCGCCGAGATTCGCGCGGGCGAAGGCAAGCTTTCGGATCCCGCCTCGTTAATAACGCCCGCGCCGAACGACGCGAATCCCAAGATCGACTTCACCTATCTTCCCGAAAGCCCGAAAGCCGGCGAGCCCTCGCTCATCTATGTCAACTACTTCGATGATGCGCAAGGCATTCTCGTGGACATGAATTGGGAAATCGACGGAGACGCCGGCGCCAGGGGACCGGTGTTGCTGCACGTCTTTGATTCGCCCGGCCCGCATAACGTGGCGCTTACGGTGACCGACGACCTCGGCGCCAAGGGCAAATGCGAGAAGACAATCCAGGTCAAATGAAAGCGGCAATCTCAACTATAACCCGCGCTGGACAAAATGGGGAAACTCCAACACAGATTCTCTTGAAATCGGGGGAGCCACCGAGTAGTATAATCCCGGTCATACGTTCAGGTCACCCGCAGAGAGGAGCAAAATATGATTGAAAAACTCAGCACGGAACAAATAGAAGGTATGTTCAACGCGATGCCGTTTCAGCTTCTTTTCATTGACGAAAATGATCGTGTTCGGTACTGGAACGACTCCAAGGCCCGATTGATGGAGCCGCCACGGGAAAGTCTCGGAAAAGACGTTCGAGATTGTCACAAGGAAAGCAGCCTGCCTAAACTGGAAAAGATGCTGTCGGATTTCAAGAGCGGGAAAAAGGACGAGGGCGAATTCTGGGTGATAAAAGAAGACTGGGGGCTCAAGGCCTTGAATCGATTTTTCGCAATAAGGGATGACTCGGGCAAATATCTGGGCACATTGGAATACTTTCTGAATTTTGCATACATCGACAACATCGCCGAAGAAAAAAAGGATGCCGACGTATCCGGATCATAGTCGGGTCGCCGCACGTTACTAATCACGGTTTCTTAAGGGAGGAAACAGACAATGGACTTCAGTCTTTCCACAGAAGAGCTGCGATTATTGGAAGAAGTGCGATCGTTTTTGAAGTCTGAGGCGCCTCCGGAACTGCTCTCTGAAACCCAGAAACTGGGCTACATATATGGGGGCGAGGAGGGGCGCAAGTTCATCAAGAAATTTGCGGCCAACGGCTGGCTGATACCAAACTGGCCCGAAGAATATGGTGGGTTGGGAACCTCCTCAACGGTGGCTTTTGCCATAAGAGAAGAAATGGCGTTAGCCGGGGTACCGTTGATATTTGTCGCCGCGCACATGGCCGGCCCGACGATCATGCATTTCGGCAGCGAGGAGATGAAAAAGGAGTGGCTGCTGCCCATAGCGCGGGGAGAGGTAGAGTTTTGCCTGGGCTATACGGAGCCTCAGGCGGGGTCCGACCTTTCGGCCTTGAGCATCCGCGCGGTCGACGACGGCGATTTTTTCACGGTCAACGGCCAGAAGACGTTCAACACTCACGCTCACGTGGCCGATTACCACTGGTTGGCGACCCTGACCGATCCCGAAGCCGGCAGGTATCAAGGCATGTCGATAATGATCGTGGATCTGAAAAGCCCCGGCATCACGATCCGGCCGCTGATAACCATGGCCGGATGGCAGACAAATGAAGTTTACTACGATGAAGTCAAGGTGCCGAAGAAGAACCTTGTCGGCGACCTGAACGCGGGTTTCTATTATCTTATGCACGCCCTGGATTTCGAAAGAATGTTCCCGCTTGCGGTCTACGGTCGATTGTTCGATGAAATCGTCGAATACGCCCGCGAGACCGAGGTGGACGGAGAGCCGTTGTCCAAAAAGCCCCTGATTCGGCAAAAACTGGCGCAGGCGCAGATTGAATTGGAGGTCAACAAGCACCTCTACTACAGGTTGGCGCACATGCTGGACAGCGGCCAGGTGCCGAACTACCAGGCCTCGATGCAAAAGCTTTTTGCCACGGAAACGGCCCAGCACATCGCGAACACCGGCACAGAGGTATTGGGCATGTACAGTCAGCTCAAGAAGGGCTCGAAACGGGCGATCCTGGCCGGGAAGGCCGAGCATTACTATCGTAACAGCGTCGTTGAGACGATATACGCCGGCACATCTGAGATCCAGAGAAACATCATGGCCCTGAGAGGATTGGATCTCCCGCGGAAGTAAAAGGAGGAGATGAAAATGAACTACGATCTGAGCGAAGAACAGAATATGCTCAAGGAGTCGGCGCATAGATTCCTGGTCGAAGAATGTCCCAGCGAATTTGTGAGGGAGATGGTCGAAGACGAAAAAGGGTTCAGTCCGAGCCTCTGGCGGAAGATGGCGGAATTGGGGTGGATGGGCCTGCAGGTTCCCGAGGAGCATGGCGGCTCCGGGATGAACTTCCTCTATCTGGCGGTCCTCCTGTCTGAGATGGGCCGTTTCTGCCTGCCGGGCCCGTATTTTTCCACGGTCATTCTTGGCGGGCTTACGCTCATGGAGGCTGGAAACGATGAGCAAAAGGCGGATATCCTGCCGGACCTTGCCGAGGGGAATCGAATTCTGACCCTGGCATGGCTCGAAGAGGACGGAACCTATTCGCCTGAAGGGATAAGGCTGGCCGCCAAACTTCAGGACGACAACTATATCCTTTCCGGAACAAAACTCTTCGTGCCGGACGCCCATGTTGCGGATACCATTGTCTGCGCTGCGCGAACCGGGGAGGAAACAGAAGGAATCAGCTTATTCCTGATCGACGCCGAGAGTCCGGGAATCGGTATCACCGTTTTGGACACATTGGCGGGTGACAAACAATGCGAAGTTGTCTTTGATGGGGTCTCGGTCCCCATGGCCAACATGCTTGGCGAAATCGGCAAGGGATGGCCCGTTCTAAGAAAAGTGCTCCTGATGTCCGCCGTCGCCAAGAGCGCCGAAATGATCGGCGCGGCCGAGAAGGTCCTGGAGGTGGCGGTCACCTATGTCAAGGATCGTACCCAGTTCGGCCGGCCGGTTGGCGCTTTTCAGGCCGTTCAGCACCATTGCGCCAACATGCTCACATACGCCGATACTAACAAATTCATGACCTATGAGGCGGCGTGGAGAATCGCCTCCGGGCTTTCCTTCGAAAAGCAGGCCTCGATGTGCAAGGCCTGGGTAAGTGAGTCCCATCGCAAGCTGGTCGCCCTCGGCCATCAGGTCATCGGAGGTATCGGCTTCATGGAAGAGCATGACCTTCATCTCTACTTCAAGCGGGCGAAGGCCGCGGAACAGATGTTCGGCGACGCAGATTTTCATCGGGAATTGGTCGCCCGGGAGATGGGACTCTAACGATCGCGCAGGCGCACTGGAAATCGCAATGGATGGAGGTGTGTTGATGAAACCTGTAGATTATGTGTCGGCCCTTAATGAGATGTATCAGAAACAGGGATTCCCACCGTACAAGTGGTCGGAATTCGATTCGAGTCCCTGGGCTCCTTTTGAGAAAAGTCTGGGTGAGACCCGGCTGGCGTTGATCAGTTCGGCGGGCATCTTCAGGGACGATCAGGAACCCTTTGACCCCTGGGCCGTGAACGATTTGAGCTTTAGACGAATTTCTGTCGACATCCCACACAACAGACTCCGGCTGCATCATAACTACTTCGATCACAGGGACGCGCTCAAGGACCTGAACTGCGTTTTCCCCGTCCAGCGGCTTAAAGAACTGGAGGAAAAAGGCTACATCGGAAGCCTTGCTCCAACCGCAATCACACTTGGAATGGGGCGGCTCTATAAGCGCACCGCGCTGCAGAACGAGACCGTGCCTGAGATTGTCAGGGAGTTGGAACAACAGGGCGCGGACGCCGCCCTTCTTGTGCCGGCCTGACCGTTGGATCATCAGTCGGTCGGACTGATAGCCCGCAAAATCGAAGAGGCCGGATTCCCCACAATCTATCTCGGCTCTTGCAGATATATGATGTCCCAAGTCAAACCTCCTCGCAGTGCCTTTCTGAATTTTCCCCTCGGCCGCCAGTGCGGCAGGCCACATGATGTCGATCTTCAGGCCCGAATTCTGAAAGATGCGCTGAATGTACTGGCCACCGCGACCACTCCGGGCGACATCGTGGATCTGACGCACGAATGGGACAGGCCGTTTGACTTTGCGGGGTTCCTGCAAGGCATAGAACACATGCTTCAAGGGGAAGATGGCAGTCCCCAGGCTTGGCAGCCGAAGGAATAAAGCGAGGTTTCATCAGATTGAAGAGAGCCATGATGTGCCCCGTGCGGCTACATCCGGAATCGGAGGATCAGGTGCAAAATCGGAAGAAAAAGGTAAACACGGTCCGCCTTCAGAACTTGAGTTACGGACACAAACAGAGCGCGACCCTCAGGGCGGCGGTGCAGCTTGATCTGTTTACCAAGGTATCTCAGGGCACTTCGGACATATCCGAAATCGCAGGCGCTCTGGGTTTGAGTGAGCTTAACGCGGAAAGGCTTGTCGTGGCCTGCGCGGCCCTTGAGCTTCTTGAAAAGGACGGAGAGAAATACCTCAACGCCCCGGACGTGGAACGATTCCTGGTACAGGGGAAGCCGACTTACGTCGGACCATGGCTGCTTTTTGCGGGAATGGATTTCGAGCAGTGGAAGAACCTGGCGGATCATCTGCAATCAGACACTCCCCCGAAAGTATTGGGACTTTATGAGAGCCTGACCGATGAGATCGCCGGGGAATACCACGACGCCACTTATACTGTCGGTCTCGGCGCCGGGATGCTGTTTGCCAGAGACGTCGATCTGGGCGGGCGGTCATTGATACTCGACCTCGGCGGTGGCTCCGGCGCTTATTGTATCGCAGCCATCCAGAGATACCCCCATCTAAAAGCGATCGTTCTTGATTTTGAACCCGTATGCAACGTGGCGCGTGAGTTCATAGCCCAATGGGGAATGCAGGACCAAATATCCACCCATCCGGGGGATTTCACCCGCGACCCGCTTCCCTCCGGCGCAGACGTAATGATAATGGCGAGTAACCTGCCCCAGTACAGCGAAAGCGTGCTTGAAAGGGTCCTCAAAAAAGCATACGAGGCATTGACCCCGGGCGGAGAGTACCATGTAGTCGGTGAGACGCTGGACGATGAGAAGCGCGGCCCGCTGGGGCCGGCCCTTTGGGGTCTCCACGAGGCCCTGTTCGGAAGCGAGGGGAGGGCGCATTCCGAGAAAGAGGTGAAAGCATATTTGGAAAATGCCGGGTTTGTTGATGTTCAGGTCCATCAGTTCATCCCCGGCTCTCTGAGCAGAATCACGGGCAGGAAGCCATAGCAGAGGCCTTTCCCCCAAACAGATAACAGGCAATTCCGGGTAAATATCAAATTCGAAATGAGGTCTACCATCTTGGAGGTAACATGAGCGAACATTTCTATTCAAAAGATGCGCTGGCTGCGATGGGGAAGTTTGCAGAATTGAAAGGAGACCTGTTGGGCGCCTTCATGAATTTCAATATGAAAGTTTTCGAAGAAGGCGCCTTGCCCGTAAAAACCAAAGAGCTTATCGCTGTTGCGTGCGCCCATATCACGCGGTGCCCATATTGCATCGACGGCCACACCCGCAAGGCCAAGGAAGCCGGCGCTGCCGACGAGGAGATAGCCGAGGCGGTCATGGTCGGAGTCGCCTTGAGTGCCGGCGCCGCGATGGCCCATGGCTCCATTGCCATGACGGCCCTGCAGGACTCATAAGAAAAAACTCTTGTTGTCCCGGCCAGACCTATTTTCAACGGAGCGCTTTCAAGAGCAGAGGCCGTGTTGAAAACGTGATTTCTATTTGTTTTTCCATCTTGGGCGGGACGGGACTGTTATGAGGAGAAACAGAGCATGAACCGGAAGCATTGCCGGTGGAAAAAGCGCGCCTTCGTCCTTCCACTCGTTCAATTATCGCTCTCAGCCAGTCAAGAATCTGTTCTCCAAGGTTGCGCTGCCTTATCTTTTCACAG
>CBFDAY010000016.1:0-17145 GCA_965602895.1 uncultured bacterium | reverse complement strand
CGACCACGACCGCGCGAGGGACTCGCTCGGGCTCACGCTCCGGTGGGCCGAGCGCTGCAAAAACGCGCACAAAAACACGCGGCAGGCGCTATTCGGCATCGTGCAGGGCGCCACATACCGCGACCTGAGGATCGAATGCGTGCGCGAACTGGTGCGGATGGATTTTCCCGGTTACGCGCTCGGGGGGTTGAGCGTCGGGGAGACCCCGAGGATGATGCACGAGATCGTCGATTACACCACCGACGAGCTTCCGCCGGAAAAACCGCGCTACCTGATGGGCTGCGGGCCGCCACTCGATATCTTCGAGGCGGTCGAGCGCGGGATCGACCTGTTCGACTGCGTCATGCCCACCCGCAACGCGCGCAACGCCTCGCTGATGACATCGCAGGGTGTTGTCATAGTCAAAAATGCCGAATACGCCACCGATTTCTCGCCGCTGGATCCCGAGTGCGAATGCCCGACATGCCGGAATTATACGCGCGCCTATCTGCGCCATCTCTTCAAGGCGGGCGAGATCTCGGCCATGCGGCTCGCAACTTTACATAACATCCATTTTATGCTAACATTACTTGTTCAAATTCGGGAGGCAATCCTCTCCGACCGGTACTCGGAATTCAAACGGTCATTTCTGGCCAAATACCAGCGCAGGGATCATCCAGAGCGTTAGAATCGGAGTGACATGGAATCTTTAGCTTATGCGGCGGAGGCCGCGAAAGAGGGGGCGACCGGCTCGCCCTTGGGCAGCATGCTGTTTCCGCTCGTCATGATGTTTGTTATCTTCTACTTTTTGCTCATCAGGCCACAGCAGAAAAAGCAGAAACAGCATCAGAATATGCTGCAGGATCTCAAGAAGGGCGACAAGGTGGTCACCAGCAGCGGCATTTACGGCGTCGTTGTCAAGGTCACCGAAAAGGACGTCGTCCTTGAGGTCGCCGATAAGGTGAACTTGCGCTTCACGATCGGCTCGATAGGCGCCGTACGGGACAGAGAGGGCGTCAAAGAGTCCGATTGACAAAAAACCCCGTCGCGCAGCAGGCCGGCGGATAAAGGTTCCGGCCGTCAAAAGGTCCTGTCTCATCCGTATGGGCAGGGTTTTGTTGTATTGAACCGCGGGTGTTGACCGCAATTGCAGCCATCATAAGGAAATCCATCGATCAAGGCCGAACATCGGAGGTAATAAATGCACAGGAATTTGGGCCGAAGATTCGCGCTCATCGGCGTGGCCGTCTTTCTGGCTTTCTGGTACGTATATCCCACAATCAAATGGGCGAGTCTCGATAGGGAAACGCACAAGGCCCTTGTGGAGGAATACAAGGATTATGACGCCAGACATCCGAATCCCACCTTGTCGGAGGAGATAGGCACCTACCTCAGTCGCTGGTACAACGGCGACAAGTCGAAGGCGGTAAACCTCGGGCTCGACCTTCAGGGCGGCATGCACCTTGTGTTGGAGGTCGACGCCGCCGCCGCGCTGACCAACGAGATGGTGCGCATGAAGGACAACCTGCGGAGGCGCTTCGTCGATGATCGCGTCATTGTAGGCACAATGACCGTCGAGAACCAGAAGATCATCATCCCGGTCGCCGATTCCGCCAAGGAGGACGCGGAAAAAGCCATCGAGGATTACTTCGCGGATCTCAATATCGAAAAAACGGACGTCGGGCTCCTGGTCTCGATGAAAGATACCCGATCCACCTACCTCCAGAGTTTTTCGGTCAAGCAGGCGCTCGAGACGATCCGCAACCGCATCGACGAATTCGGCGTCGCCGAGCCCGTCATCCAGCGCGAGGGCGAAGACAGGCTGCTCGTGCAGTTGCCGGGTATCGAAGACCCCGATCGCGTTATTGAACTTCTCGGGCGCACCGCGCAGCTCAGTTTCCACATAGTGGTCGACGAGCCAGGCCTGCGAGAGGAGATACTCGCCAGATACAATCAGAAGCTTCCGCACAACGCGTTTCTCGCGCTGTGGCGCGATGAGAAAAGAGGCGGCAGGCCGCTTTACGTCCTGTTGGAGAAAGAGGCGCAGGTCACCGGCGCCGACCTCGTGGACGCCCGAATCGGCAGGGACCAGATGAGCAGCCCCGGGGTGGATTTCCAGTTGAGCCGGGCCGGTGGGATCGCGTTCAAAAAGCTGACCGAAGCAAACCTGCATAAGAGACTGGCGATCGTGCTCGACGACATGGTCGAGTCGGCTCCGGTGATCCAGTCGACCATAAGCACCCACGGCCAGATAACGGGCCAATTCAGCGTGCAGGAGGCCGAGGACCTCGCCATAGTGCTCAGGTCCGGCGCGCTGCCCGCGCCGGTGAGCATAATCGAGCAGCGCACGGTCGGCCCGACGCTCGGGATCGAATCCATCAAATACGGCCTCAGGGCCTCGCTCGTGAGCCTGGCGCTGGTGGCCGTGTTCATGGTCGTCTACTACCGCATCGCGGGCCTGATAGCCAATCTGGCGCTCTTCCTGAACATCGTCGGCCTGCTGGCGTTCCTGGCGTATTTCCGCGCCACGCTCACGCTGCCCGGCATCGGCGGCATCATCCTGACCATCGGCATGGCCGTCGACGCCAACGTCCTGATATTCGAGCGCATCCGCGAGGAGCTTCTGAAGAAAAAGACGATCCGCTCGGCCATCGACACCGGCTACTCGAAGGCGCTGCTTACGATTCTCGACGCCAACATCACCACGCTCATAACGGCGGTGGTGCTTTTCCAGTTCGGAACCGGTCCGATCAAGGGCTTCGCCATCACCTTAAGCGTCGGTATCCTCATGAGCATGTTCACCGCGCTGTTTGTCACCCGCGCGGTCTTCGACCTGCTTACCGAGCAGCGGTGGCTGGCCCGGGTGAGCATGCTACAGGCGCTCAAGCAGCCCGGCATCGCATTCCTTTCCAAGCGCCGTATCGGGATGGCCGTGTCGCTCATTGTCATCGCCATAGGTATGGGGACTTTCCTCGCGCGCGGAAGCGACAATTTCGGCATCGATTTCGCGCAGGGAACGATAGTGCAGGTCCGCTTCGAGCATCCGGTCTCGACCCAGGAGACGCGCGACGCGCTCTCCAAGGCCGGTCTTGTCGAGACGATCATCCAGCAATATGGCAGCCCAAGGGACATTCTTATCCGCACAACAGTGGAGTCCAATAATCTTGATTCAGGAAATGATAGGGGCGGCGCCGCGCTTGTGGGCGAGAAGATAGCGAACGCGCTGCGCGAGAACCTGGGCGTTCCGTTTGAGGTGGAGCGCACCGAAGAAGTCGGCGCGGCCGTGAGCAAGGACCTTCAAACCAAGGCGCTGCTGGCGATCCTTTACTCCACCGTCGGCATCATCATCTACATATCGATCCGGTTCGAGTTCCGCTTCGCCATCGGGGCGGTGCTCGCGCTGTTCCACGACGTGTTTATTACTATGGGAGCGCTCGCGTTGACGGGGCGCGAGATACAATTGCCCGTCGTGGCCGCGCTGCTCACGATTTTCGGATATTCGATCAACGACACCATCGTTGTGTTCGACCGGATTCGCGAGAATATGAAAATGCGCCGAGGCCGGGATTTCGCCAAGCTTGTCGACCTGAGCATAAATGAAACCCTTTCGCGCACGCTCGTCACTTCGCTGACGACCATGGTCGTCGTGCTGGTCCTGTTCCTCGTAGGGAGCGAGGTCACGCGCGATTTCGCCTTCGCGCTTTTCATCGGTGTGATCACCGGAACCTATTCCTCCATTTTCATCGCCAGCCCCACGCTTGTCATCTGGCAGCAGTTGTTCTCTCGCGGCCGGTCCGGGACCGGCCGGGGAAAAGCCCTGAAGAAGACAAAGCCCAGCCGGGTGTAATAGCCCGCAAAGGGAGGCCGCCAATGAACCTCCTCGATGTTTGCCGCCTCGTCGACGAAGCCCTGACCGAGGATCTGGGGGCGGGGGATATCACGACCGACTCCGTCGTGCCTCCCGGCGCGATCGCGCATGGCGAGATCATCTCCAAGGCAAAAGGCGTGGTCGCCGGGCTGCCCGTCGCCGGACTCTGCTTCAGGCGGCTCGATGCTTGCGTCGGCTTCGAGCAGACGGTCGAGGACGGGGCGCGGGTGTCGAAAAACCTCGTCCTGGCGCGCCTGTCCGGTCCCGCCGCCTCGATACTCAAGGCCGAAAGAGTGGCGCTGAATTTTCTCCAACGACTCTCCGGCATTGCAACGCTCACCGCCAGGTTTGCGGATGCCGTCGAGGATTATCCCGTCAAGATACTGGACACCAGAAAGACCACGCCCGGCCTGAGGATTCTGGAGAAGTACGCGGTGCGCGCGGGGGGCGGCTCGAACCACAGGTTCGGCCTGTTCGACGCCATACTCATAAAGGACAACCACCTTAAATTTATGGAAGTCGGAGGCGATCCCACCGCCGGAGCGGTGGCCGATGCCGTCGCTGCGGCGAAAGCGGCGAGGGGACATCTGCAAAAGATCGAGGTCGAGGCCGAATCGCTCGACCAGGTGAAAGAGGCCGTGCGTGCCGGCGCGGACGCAATCCTGCTGGACAACATGAGCGCCGAAACGCTCGTCAGGGCGGTCGAGATCGCGCGTCGCTCAGGGAAACAAATTTTCCTCGAAGCGTCCGGAAATGTTACCTTGCGAAACATCGGCAAGATCGCGGCCACCGGCGTGGATGCCATATCCATCGGCGCACTCACCCATTCCGCGCCTGCGCTCGACATTTCACTCGATCTTCGGCCCACCTGAGGCACAAAGCGGATTATGGAAAAACAGGTCCTGAGCATACTCCGCCGCGAGGCGGGCGAATACATATCGGGCCAGTCCGTGAGCCGCCGGCTCGGGGTGTCGCGGACCGCCGTCTGGAAAGCGATCGAGGGGCTGCGAGGAAAAGGATTCCGGGTCGATTCCGCCGCCGGTCGCGGTTACCGCCTAGAGGCCGGGCCCGAGCGCATGATCGATATCGATATCGAGGTCGGCCTGGACACCCGTATCATCGGCAGGTCGGTCGTCTCGTTCGAATCGGTCCAGTCAACGATCGACGCCGCCTCGTCGCTCGCGCAAGAGGGCGCACGCGAGGGCACGGTCGTCGTGGCCGAATCACAGAGCGGCGGGCGGGGCCGCCTCGGCCGGAAATGGAGTTCGCCGTCCGGCGTAGGCATATGGACGTCGATCATCCTGCGGCCTTCGATCCCGCCGAGGGACGCGCCGAAGCTCACTTTGATGACCGCCGTTGCCGTGGCGACCGTATTGAGGGAGCGATACTCGCTCGGCGCCCGGATAAAATGGCCGAACGACGTCATTATCGGCGGGCGCAAGATATGCGGCGCGCTCACGGAGCTTGTGGCCGAGCAGGACGCCGTCAGGTACCTCATCACCAGTTTCGGGCTCAACGTGAACCAGACGCGCTCCAAGTTTCCCGCCGAAGTGCGCGATATTGCCACCTCTATGCGGATCGAAGCCGGGCGCAAGCTGGACAGGCCCGAGGTATTTCGCCGGGTGCTCCGCAGTCTCGACGAGCAGTATGCCGAATTCAAAAAAAGCGGCGGCGGGAATATCCTGGCGCGATGGCGCGAGCTTTCGTGCACGCTGGGCAGACACGTCAAGGTGCAGCTAAGGGACGGCCGGTTGGAGGGCGTCGCCCGCGACGTCGAGGACGACGGCTCGCTCATCCTCGATATCGGCGGCGGCGTGCTGAAGTCGGTCGCTTACGGCGATGTGACGATATTAAGAAAATCGGGGACATAATACTATTTTTTGGAGCAATTCCGAAAGACTGATTTAGTATGCGACGGCGGGCAGGGAACCCATCGAAGACCTCGGCCCGGCCAGCCGGAAAATAGTATTATGTCCCCATTTTCCGGATAGGAGCTTTCGACCATGCTACTCGTGATAGACGTCGGCAACACGCAGACGGTGATAGGCGTATATAAGGGGAATGATCTTCTGGTGGACTGGAGGCTCTCGACCGACATAAGCAGATCGGGCGATGAGTTCTGGGTTATCCTGAGAAATTTCTTTCGCGAAGCCGGCCTGAGCACCGACATGGTGGACGGAATCTGCATATCCTCGGTCGTCCCGCCGCTGCAGGGTGTGCTCGAAGATATCTGCGCGAGATACTTTAAATCCGAGCCTGTCGTGGTTGAGCCCGGCGTTAAGACGGGGCTTTCCATTTTGTACGACAACCCGCGCGAAGTGGGCGCCGACAGGATCGTTAACGCCGTGGCGGGAATACACCTTTACGGCTGCCCCCTCATTCTCGTGGATTTCGGGACGGCGACCACTTTCGACGCCGTATCGGCGAATTCGGATTATCTCGGCGGCGCCATCGTGCCGGGGATAACGATCTCCGCCGAGGCGCTGTTCCAGCGGGCGGCCAAGCTGCATCGCGTTGAACTCATAGCGCCGAAGAGCGTCATCGGGAGGGATACCTCATCCAGCATAAGGTCCGGCCTCGTCTACGGATACGCCGAAATGGTCGATGGCATGGTGCGCCGCATAAAGGAGGAGATGGAGGGCGACCCGAAGGTTATCGCGACCGGCGGCAACGCCAAGGTCATCGCGGAGCATTCCCGAGAGATCGAAGAGGTGAGCCCGCTGCTCACGCTTGTCGGCCTCCGCATAATCTACGACAAAAACAAGTCCTGACGCCCCATGCCGAAAGCATCCGCGGCGCTTGTAAAATACGCGCGTATCGGCTAAAATGGGGGATATGAGAAATCTCGCGCTGTTGTTTTTTCTGTTTGTTCTCACCGCGGCGCTGGCGCCGGCCTCGTGCAGCGATAAACCCGAAAAACTCACCGCCCACGACAGCTTCGAAGAGCCCGAAACGACGCATCCCGCGCCGCCGCTCGAGGTGACGCAGGAACTCCAGGACGTCAGGTATTCGCAAAGCAAGGGAAACAAGCTCCAGTGGCAGCTAGTGGCCAGGACGGTGGCGCAGACGGCCGATGGCCCCATAAACCTCGAGAGCGTTGAGATAACCTACTATGGGGACGACGACAAGGTGACCGTCATTACAGCCGACACCGGGCTTTATGACGGCGATGGCCGCAACGCCATGCTGCGGGGAAACGTTATCGTGACGACTTCCGACGGCGGCCGCGTCGAGACCGCCGCGGTCCTCTGGGACCAGGAGGCGCAAACCCTCAGCGGCGACGGCGAGGTCACCATATCCAGGGGCGGCTCCACCATCAGGGGAAAGGGTTTCGAGTTGCTTCCGGAGACCGAAACAGTCAGAATCTATCGGGTTGATGGAACAATACAGCAAAGGGAAATGGGGTTATGAAGATCGGCTTGCGGTCTGCGACGTTTCTTGCGGCTTTGATGTTGTGCTCCACAGTCTCGGCCGCGGATGATTCACTCGGAATTGGGCTGACCCCCGATGCGCCCGGGATAGAAGAGTTCAGGCTTATACACGCCGATTCGATGACGCTTACCCGGCAAAGCGATAAGCCACAGGTGTTCAAGGGTTCGGTCGATATTATTTTGGTTGACGAAGCCGGTGACGAATCCGAGATCGAGGCCGAAAAAATCACCATATTCTACGAGCAGGATCTCAAGAAAATTGAAAAAATCGAAGCCGAGGGGCGAGTCAGGATCAGCCGGTTGGGCACTGTGGCAACAACCGAACTGGCCGTCTATCGAGGCGACAAGAACGTTGTAGAGCTTCTGATTGACCCGCATGTGAAAGACTCGCGCGGGGAGCTGAGCGCCAACAAGATTACCGTCCTGCTGGGGTCGGACGAAGTTATCGCCGAGGGCAACGTCAGGGGCATCGTGTATACCGAGGCCTTCGAAGAGGCGCCCGAAAACTGAACTCTCCTCCCGCTAACGCGTCTCTGGTCACCGAGTCGCTTGTGAAATACTTCAAGCGCCGCAAAGTCGTCGACTCGGTTTCCATCGAGATTCAATCCGGAGAGATTGTCGGGCTGCTTGGGCCCAACGGCGCCGGCAAGACCACGACGTTCAACATTGTCATCGGGCTGATTTCCCCGGACGAGGGGGATGTCATCCTCAACGGCAAGAAGATAACCCGGCTGCCCATGTACAAGCGAGCGCGACTGGGAATCGGGTACCTGCCGCAGGAATCTTCGATATTTCGCAAGCTTACGGTGGAGGCAAACCTGCTCGCGATACTCGAGCACTCGGACTGCCCTCAAAGGGAGCGCCGCGAGAGGGCGCGGAGCCTGATGGAGGAGTTTGGGATCTCCCACCTGGCCGGCCAATACGCATACACTCTTTCCGGCGGCGAACGACGGCGGCTGGAAATCTGCCGTTCGCTGGTCATGTCGCCGTATTTTATCATGCTCGACGAGCCGTTCTCCGGGGTGGACCCCATATCGGTGTTCGGCCTGCAGGAGCTGATAAGGGGGCTGAGGGACCGCGGGATCGGAATACTGCTGACCGACCACAGCGTGCGCGAAACACTCGAAGTCGTCGACCGCGCCTACCTCATATACGAGGGCAGGGTCGAGGTTGCCGGAACCTCGCGCGAGCTGGTAACAAGCCAGCGCGCAAGGCAGGTCTACTTAGGCGAACAATTCAGTTTCCGACCGGAGGACTCTGTCGTCAAAAGGAGCCGCAACCCTTGACGGAGCCGCAAAACAGCCGGTACGGCGCGGCCGTTTGCCGCCGGCTGAAAGGGTTCGCGTCGATTGACACGGCCCTCTCTAAGTGCTATAATTCCATTGAGTTGTTGGAGCTTCACACATACCTCTTCGTTCTGCAGTCCTTCATGTGCCCGGCGCCGATCGGGCGGAGGGACTTTCATTTATCATGGGCAAAAATTTGCCCGGAGTTGCTTTGAGGTTTTCTCTGGGACAAAACTCGCAAGGAGTATGAGTATGCGAATCAATCTGACCGGTCGCCGTGTCGACATCACCGATTCACTTCGAGAGCATGTCGAGAAGAAACTGGAGAAGCTGAGTTCATATGGAGACAAGATCATAGACGTGCGCGTGGTGCTTTCGGTCGAAAAGTACAGGCAATTCGCCGAGGTCACCATCTCGGGACGCAACAACACCAAGTTTCACGCCGATGAGCTTACCGACGACATGTATGCCTCGGTGGACAAAGCCATCGACAAAGCCGAGCGGCAGTTGAAACGGCGCCTGTCGAAGAAGCGGAGCGCATACCGGCGCAAGGAGGCCGAGGCCTCTCCGCCCGCCGAGAGTTCCGATGATGAAGCCTCGGAGGATGAGGAATCATTTGAGTCTCATGGTCAGTACCGCGTGTCGATCAGCAATGAGTTTCCGCCGAAGCCCATGTCGGTGGAGGAGGCCGTGATGCAGCTCGAATCTTCCGACGAGAGCTTCCATGCGTTCGTGAATGAAGAAACCGACGAGGTAAATGTGGTCTTCAGACGAAAGGAAGGAGGCCACGGCCTTCTCAGACGATCCTTTTAAGGCCCCGAGGGCTATCGACCATGATAAAGAGCTTGACGGTAGACGACTTCATTGAAAAGACAAAAGAGAACCTCAAGGTACAACTGGTTGCGGGAGAGGGCGGGCTCAACCGAACCATAGCCATACCCGACATCAACCGTCCCGGGCTCGCGCTCACCGGATATCTCGATTTCTTCGCGTTCGACAGGGTCCAGGTGATGGGACTCACCGAGATCAACTACATGAGGCAGCTCAAGCCGTCCGAACTCGTCGAGCGACTTCGACGCGTTTTCAAGTATGAGATACCGTGCTTTATTATCACGCGGGGGCTTACATGTCCCGATGAGTTTATCGAGCTGGCCAACGAGTCGTCGGTGCCCGTGCTCAAGTCTCTGCTGACGACCACGAAGGTCGTGAGCAAGATAATTGTGTTCCTGGACAATCAATTCGCGCCGGAGACCAATTTGCACGGCGTGCTTGTGGACGTCTACGGGGTAGGAGTCATGATAATGGGGCGCGCGGGCGTGGGCAAAAGCGAGTGCGCGCTCGAGCTTGTCGAAAGGGGACATCGCCTGGTCGCCGACGACGTCGTGTTCATCCGCCGCAGGGGCGACAAGTTCCTCTACGGCGAGGGCTCCAGCTTGCTGCGGCACCATATGGAGATACGCGGCCTGGGCATCTTCGACGTGAAAAACGTCTTCGGAGTCGGCGCCATAAGGAATACAAAGCGCATCAGTCTCATCGTCGAACTCGAGGACTGGGATGCCTCGAAACAATACGACCGGACCGGCATAACGGAAGACTCATATTCCGTTCTCGAAATGAAACTGCCGAAAATAACGGTACCGGTCCGGCCCGGCCGGAATATCGCCGTCATTGTTGAGGTCGCGGCCCTCAACCATCGGCTGACCGAGATGGGCTATGACCGCGAGCAACATCTGGATGAACAATTGACCCAGGCCTTTCAACCCGCCGCCGAGAAGGTCGCGGATGATTTCGAGCCATGAAGAGGAGCCATTTCGTAATAATCACCGGCCTCTCGGGAGCGGGCAAGAGCCAGGCGATAAAATGCTTTGAGGACCTCGGCTTTTTCTGTGTCGACAACCTGCCCACGATGCTGATACCCAAATTTGCCGAGGTGTGCGACCAATCGCAGGGCAGGCTCAGGAAGGTGGCCCTGGGAATAGATATCAGGGAGGGCGGATTCCTAAGCGGCTTCTTTGACGAGCTGGAGTTCCTTGCAGATAACGGCTTTAGTTATGAGATATTGTTTCTCGAAGCCCGAACGGAGGCGTTGATAAGCCGCTATAGCGAAACCAGGCGAAAACACCCGCTTGGCAAGTACAAGTCGCTGCCCGCCGCCCTCGAAGGCGAGAGGCGGAAACTGGCGAAACTCAGGCGCGCGGCCGATCATATAGTCGATACCTCTGACCTGAACATTCATCAGCTCAAGCAGCGTCTGACAAAGATGTTCTCTCAGTCGGGCGGTTCGCAGCCCTTCTCGATCAACGTATTGTCTTTCGGCTACCGCTACGGGGTTCCCGCCGAGGTGGACATGGTGTTTGATGTCCGATTCCTCGCCAATCCGAACTACGTTCCGCGCCTGAAGCAGAACACGGGAAACCACGAGAAAGTCGTCCAGTACGTCCTTAAATCGACCACGAGCGGGCAATTCGTGGAAAAGCTTAAAGACATGTTCGAGTTTTTGCTGCCCCAGTTCAAGAAAGAGGGCAAGAGCTACCTGACCGTGGCATTCGGATGCACGGGCGGTCGCCACCGGTCGGTCGTGCTCGCCAATCTGTTCGGAAAATACTTTGAAGAGACAGGGTTCGACACTGCGATTTCGCATAGGGACATTCGAAGAAAATGACACAATCCGACAAGAAAAAACCGAAAGTGTTGCAGCGCAAGGTGGTAGTCCGGAACGAGGTCGGCCTGCATGCCCGACCGGCGAAGAATCTCGTGTCGGAACTCAACAAATACGTCTCGGAGATATTCATCGAGAAGGACGGCTACAGAATAAACGCAAAGAGCATCATCGGCGTGCTCACTCTTGCGGCCGTGAAGGGAACGGAATTGCTGTTCATAGCCGAGGGCGCGGACGCCGAAGAGGCGCTTGAGGCCGCAGAGCGATTGTTTGAGAACGGCTTCGGCGAGAATACACGGGTGAATAATTGATAGAACTCAGTGGCATAGCCGCCTCGCCGGGAATTGTAATAGGCAGGGCATATGTCGTCCACAGCGAGAGCTTCCGCGTTTTCCCCCGAAATATCTCCGACGAGGAGGTCGAGCGGGAAATCGAGCGGTTCCGGGAAGCGATCGAGGAAAGCAAGAAGGAAATATTCGCGGTCAAGCGAAAATTCGAGGAAACGACGAACAACGCCGGCCTGGCGGAGATCTTTGACGTTCACATCCACCTGCACGAAGACGTCGTGCTCACGGAGGAGACCATAAACAGGGTCCGCCGGGAGAAGAAAAACGTCGAGTTCATCTTTTCCGAAACCCTCGAAGAGCTTGAGGAAAAATTTGCCTCCGTAGAAGACGAGTATTTCAAGCAGCGGTGGCACGACATCCAGAACGTCGGTAGCAGGATTCTCCGCAAGCTGATGCGGAGAGAAAGGCAGACGCTCAGCCGCCTCCACGAAAAGGCCGTTGCGATCTGCCACAATCTCACACCTGCCGACACCGCCAGCATGGACCGGGAGAACGTGCTCGCATTCGCGACGAACGCCGGCGGCCAAACCTCGCACACCGCGATCATGGCGAAGGCGCTCGAAATCCCCGCCGTCGTCGGCCTCGTGAACGTGACCGATCACGTGAGGAACGACGACATCGTCATCGTCGACGGGCTCCGGGGCATTGTCGTTGTGGCGCCTGACGAGCAGACGTTGAACGAATACCAGATCCGCCGGGAGCGGTTCGTCGAGTCGGAGCGCGTGCTCGAAAAGATCAAGGACCTGCCCGCGCAGACGCTCGATGGGCATACGATCCTTCTGTCGGCCAACATCGACCTGCCGGAGGAAATCGGGTCGGCCATGGACCACGGCGCCCAGGGGATAGGGCTTTTCCGCACAGAGTTTCTGTACCTGAACAGGACCGTGCCTCCCAGCGAGGACGAGCAGGCCGAGGCCTACGGCAGAGTGGCAGAGTGCATGTCTCCGAACGCCGTGACGATACGGACGCTCGACATCGGGGGCGACAAGGTGCTCGGCGGAAACCTGCAATATCGCGAGGACAACCCGTTCATGGGCTGCCGCGCCATAAGGTTCTGTCTCGATCATCCGGAAATATTCAAACCCCAGCTCCGCGCCATCCTGAGGTCGAGCGCCCATGGGCAGGTGAGACTGATGTTTCCGATGATCACGGGCCTTTCCGAACTCAGGCGGACAAGGGCGGTGCTGGAAGAAGCGAAAAAGGAGCTTGAAGCCGAAGGAGTTCCGTTCGACCCGAATATGCCGGTGGGAGTGATGATAGAAACGCCCTCGGCTGTTCTGGTCGCCGACAGGCTGGCGCGGGAGACGGATTTTTTCAGCATCGGCACAAACGACCTTATTCAGTATGCGCTGGCGATCGACAGGGGCAACGAGCGTGTGGCTCATCTTTACGAGCCCGCTCACCCCGGTATCTTGCGCATGCTCAAAATGGTCATCGACGCGGCTGGGAAGGAGGACGTGCCCCTGAGCATCTGCGGCGAGATTGCCGGCGACCTCTCGCTCGCGCTCGTCGTCATCGGGCTCGGCGTGAAGGAACTCAGCATGGTGGCCACGACGATTCCGGAGGTCAAGAAACTGATTCGCTCCATCTCGCTCAAGGACGTCAAGAAGCTGGCCTCCAAGGTTCTTAAACTCTCGACCGACGAAGAGGTGAAAGACGAGATACAGAAAGCCATAGAGAGGCTGGTGCCGAATTACAGTGATTTCAAGTTATTCGGAGTGGGACCCTGATGGAGGAGACGCCTTGTTCTCCGGGTCCTTCGACCGGGCCAAAACCTGTTGACCTCTCTCAATGCATATCATCCTGAAACTTGCTCAATCGCTCGTTTTCCTCGTCGCCCTCGCGGTCATCGTGTCCTATATTATAAGGAGATACGAGCTTGGAAACCGTCGGGAAGAGGCGGGCGGTAAAGAGCCTTCCGCTGCAAGAGCGGCGCTTGGCATAGCGGGAGAAGCGGCGGCCGTGCTGGTCTCCATCGTACTCTATCCCTGCGGCTGGATGGCGGGCGGCGCCTCGGTCTCCCGGATACAACACGGCCAAAGGCCGGTCATACTATGCCATGGCTATATGCACAACCGATCCGCATTCATCGTTCTGCGTCACAGGCTGAGGAAAGCGGGGTGGAGCAACACGGTCGCGCCCAACTTCCGGCCCGCCTCCGCCGGGATTTCCCGTTTTGCGGAAAGACTGTCCAAGACAGTCGACCTCGTGCTGTTGCGCTCGGGCTGCGACAAGGTGGACCTCGTCGGCCACAGCATGGGCGGGCTCGTCGCGCGATACTTTGTCGAGATGCTCGGCGGAGCGCCGCGAGTCAACACGGTGATTACGCTCGGCTCGCCTCACCTCGGCACAAAGACGGCGGCGCTGGGAGTCCTCGGGTCCGCCAGGCAGTTTCGGCCCGATTCCCCGCTGATCTCCGAACTCAAGCGGTCGGCCGAGGCGGGGGGCCCGGCAAACACGACGGCCATATGGTCGGACTTCGACAATGTCGTCCTGCCGCCGGAGAACGCCCGATTGCCCGAGCCGGCCGGCGATGTCCCGGTGCGCGGGGTGGGCCACATGGCGATGCTCTTTTCCGGGCGGGTCTTTGGCGAAGTGCGTCGCATCCTGTCTGAGACGTCGGCATAGGGGCTTGGAAATGGCGGAAATCGAGATGTTCGACAGACGGCTCCTGATCATATCGGGCAAGGGCGGCGTGGGGAAGAGCACTCTGTGCTCGGCCTTCGCGCTGTCGGCGTCGCGAATGGGCAAGCGCGTGCTCGTCATCGAAATGGACGAGAAAGAGCGGATTTCGCGGCTCTTCGGCACGCCCGAGGTCGGCTACGAAGGCGCCTTCGTGCATCCCAACATCTTCGTGCGCAACCTGCTGCCGATGCGCGTAATGGACGAGTTTCTCGAAACACGCGTGACCGTCAAAGCGATTGCGCGGCAGATACTCGGAAGCTCTATCTACAAGTATTTTGTCGCCGCCGCGCCGGGCCTCAAAGAGTTTGTCACCCTGGGCAAGATCATGCTGCTCGAGGATGAAAAAGAAGGTCGCGACAAACCGAAGTACGACTTCATCGTCATCGATGCGCCCGCGACGGGGCACGGGGTGGCCTTCCTGCGGGTGCCGTTCGCGGCGGCTGACGTCATGAATGTGGGCTGGGTAAGAAAGCAGGCCGACCGGATAATCGATCTTATCACCGACCCCGCCAGGACAATGCTCAACATCGTCACGCTTCCCGAAGAAATGCCGGTGAATGAGACGATCGAGATGTGCCAAAGCGTGCAGGATCTGCTCCGTATCCCGATCGGATACATAATAGTCAACTCGGTCTTTCCGCAAGTGCTGAAAAAGCGCGACGCGGCACTGTACGACGCGATGAAAAAAAAGGCGCAGGTCGACGGCCTGAAGGAGCTGACCGTGGCCGAGCGCAAATACGTCCGGGTCATGCTCGAGAGCTTCGAGACCTCCGTGCGCCGGAGGGAACTGAACGAGTTCTACATCTCCAAGCTCAAGCGAAAGCTCAAATACGATTTCATGCAGATACCTTTCTTCTTCACGAAGACCTTCGACCTGGACCTCATTGAGCATGTAAGCGATCATATGTTGAAATCCATGGCGAGGAGGCGCAAAGGCTGAATGCGGTTCGACGACCTGATCGAAACAAGGGAAATCATCATCTGCTGCGGCAGCGGCGGCGTCGGCAAGACGACGGCGGCGGCGGCCATCGCCATCCACGCCGCGATGCGCGGGCTGGAGGTGCTGGTTCTCACGATCGATCCCGCCAAGCGCCTCGCCGACTCGCTCGGACTTTCCGAACTGGGAAACGAAGAGCGCCGCGTGTCGCGGAAAAAGTTCGCCGAAGCCGGTATAAAGCCCGAGGGCGAGCTGCACGCGATGATGCTCGACACAAAACGCACGTTCGACGAACTTATTATCAAACATGCGATGAACGATGAGATGCGCGACAGGATCCTTGACAATGCGCTCTACAAGAATATATCGAGTGCGTTCGCGGGCTCGCAAGAGTACATGGCGATGGAAAAGCTCTTCGAGATATACTCTGAGGGCAGGTTCGATCTGATCGTGCTCGATACTCCGCCCACCAAACACGCGCTCGATTTCCTCGACGCGCCAAAGCGAATGACCTCGTTTCTGGACGGCAGCGTGCTCAAGTGGTTCCTCAAGCCCTACTTCGCAGCCGGCAAAAAAGGATTCCAGATGTTTCAAAAAGGAACGGGCGTCATACTGCGAACGCTGGAAAAGAGCACCGGAATCGCCGCGCTCAAGACCGCTTCGGAATTCTTCATCAGCTTCGAGGGCATGTACGACGGCTTCAAGGAGCGCGCGGCGGCCGTCTACGATCTCCTCCGCGACGACGCCACCGCCTTTGTCCTCGTCACGAGCCCGGATGACATCACCATGGACGAGGCCCTGTTCTTCCACGACAAGCTCGTAGAGTACGAAATGCCGTTCTGCGGGCTCATCATCAACCGCGTCCACACGGACTTTGCTTCCGACGCCGGTGTCGGAAACATTATAGATAAGGGCGACCACGAGGCCCTGGCGGCCAGGATCGGGAACGCTCTCGGGGAAAAAGCCGGGGAAAAAAAGGCGATGCAGGCGCTCGCCGCCGACATGGCCCGAAACCTCGAAGGTCTGCGGAGCCTGGCCGAGATAGACTCCGAGAACATTCGCCGGCTGACCGGGCATATCGAAGAAGAGGCGGCGATACAGATCGTGCCCTTCTTGGACACCGACGTCTACGACATCAGCGGACTCATGCGAATCAACCAGTACATATTCAACGCGCATTAGAGGCTCGCCGGGCAAGAGGAAGGGAGGGGCGGCAAATGGCCAAGGGAAAATTCAAGAGCAAAAAGGAATTCATCGAAATCATGGACGAGCTGTTCTATCTGATGAGCACCGACCCGAAGATGGGGCCCAAGCTCGCCGTCGCGCGAGTGCCGCAACGATGGGAATTCACCGACTACGACCTCGCGCTCAACGTTACCTATGCCGACTCAAAGCTCGCCAAGAAGGGGTACTTCCTCAAGTGGGTGTGGGGTGACGAGGACTGCAACTGGGAGTCCGTTGTCGAGATGAAGATGAAATCGGAGGTCGCGAACAAATATTTCCAGGGGAAAGAAAACGTGCCGATCGCCATCGCCCGCGGCCGCATCAAGGCCCGCGGCAGCGTGCCCAAGGCGCTCAAGCTCATCCCTATCACCAGACCGATTTACAAGATATACCGCGAGATGCTCGAAGACGCGGGCTACAACCATCTGCTGCTGTGAGGGCAGTCGTTCCGTCTCCGGGAACCGCCGCCGCCAAAACCGGCGCCAAGACATGGCAAAGAAGAAACGCAAAAAGAAAAAGCCGCCTAAAACAAAGAAGCCGCAGGGCAACATCTCGGACAGCGCGAATCCCGTCCGGTTCCTTGTTTTCCTCGCAATAGGCCTCATCCTGCTCGCGTTTTTTTTCTATTTCCTGCTCATCAAAGGCGGGGAATGATTTTCTTGAATTGAGATAATCCATGAGGTGAGGGGGGATGGCTAGACAGCTGAAGTGATTCTTTCGATGCAGCGC
>CBFDAY010000015.1:0-17495 GCA_965602895.1 uncultured bacterium | reverse complement strand
AGATACGCCGGACACGGCGCCTGAGTGGCAGATGGAGGAGCAGGCGCTGATGGAAGGTGAGGATGTATCGGAAGAACCTTCCGACGAGATCGATCCCGAGAGCGCCTTTATGCTGGAGGATACGACCCAAGAGCGCGAGGCTTTGCGCGAGCTGCAGAGCCCGATAGGAGAAATTGACGCCCTGCCGCCCGAAGCGGAACGATGGGCGGAGAGCACCGGCGTCGATGACCAGATGGAGGAGGAAGCCCTTGAGACTCAAAGTCTCCTTCATTTCATCATAAACCTCATCATTCACCCGATCCAGACGCTCGACGAATTCGACGAATACATTGCATCTCCCGGTGGCCTCATGAAGGTTGCGATATTCTATTTCGCCAGCCTCATGCCGATGGTTCTATTCTTGCTAGTGGCGGAAAACATCGGCGCGGTGATGCCGGGCGGGCTGATGGGGTCCGTCATAGGTTCCTCCATGCAGCAGCCCTCCATTGTTATGGTGCTCGGCAAAACAGTGCTCGACCTTTTGCTGTATTCATTCAGCATCGCCATTGTGAACTACTTTGTGACCAACGAGGCGAATGTCATCACGCTCACAACGTATTTTGCGTTCGTCGAAGGTGTTACAGGTGTAATAATCTATACACTAGTGGTCGCCGCGATTTTGGCGGCTGTCATAGCCCCGCCACTTCTGGCTGTTGTGGGTTTGCTCTTTCTCGCATTTCTGGGGTGGAGAATCGCGCTGAATATAATCGTGCTCATGTGCGCGTATGGATACGGCATATTCTCGGCCTTCCTGCTCATCATAGGCGCCTATATTGCGAGGAAGCTAATATATATATTCGTTTCCGGCTTGTTTTGGGACTCCCCTCGATGAGATTCTGTACTCTTCCTGACTCCCTGTCTTTTGAGAAAAACGTCGGGTTTGGCATCTTGATTCCCGCAGACTTCATCTGATAAGATTCTGTCCGAATCGCAATTCTCCATGCCGATAGGATTTAACTGAAAGGGGGAAACCTCGTGTCGAAAGTGAAGATCGTCATCATCGGCGGCGGCAGCTACCAGTGGACGCCGGTGCTCGGACGCGACCTGATGCTTCACGAACATCTTCGCGGCAGCACGCTGATGCTTTACGACATCGATCCCAAGCCCCTGCAGGCGCTCTCGAAGCTGCTGCGCAAGATAGCCAAAGCAGCCGGAACCGGATTCAAGGTCAAAGCCACGACCGATCCGGAGGAAGCTTTCTCCGGGGCCGACTACGGGATATTGTCGATCACCACGGGCGGCTACGACATGATGGAGCACGACTTGGAGATTCCCGCCAGGTACGGCATATTCCAGACCGTCGGCGACACGGTCGGCCCGGGCGGGCTGGTGCGCGCGCTCCGCAACGTGCCCGCGATAATCGAGATCGGCCGCATGATGGAGAAACATTGTCCCGACGCGTGGCTGCTCAACCTTTCGAATCCGATGACCGTGCTGACGCGCGCGTTTCTGCGTGAAACTTCCATAAAGACCGTCGGCCTGTGCCACGAGCTTTTCGGCACGATGGAATTGCTGCTGGAGATATTCGGGCTCGAAGACCAGGACAACCTCGCGCCGGAGAGCCTGATGGGTGTCGAGCGCATGCTTGATGCATCGGGAGGGCACCTGTGGCAGCGCGAGATACAGGTCGAGGTCGGCGGAATCAACCACTGCATCTGGATGACGAAGCTGACCGTTCGCGGCGAGGACGGCTTCGAGATGCTGCGCAAGTGCCTGGCCGCGCCGGAGAAGTTCGTGCGCAAAATGCCGCCGCCTCCCGGAAAGAAGAAAAGGGAAAGCGGCTCGCAGGCGCTGATGATGCAGAATCACAGGCTGAAATTGGAGTTATTCAAGATATATGACTGTCTGCCCGCCGCGGGCGACAAGCATGTGGCAGAGTTCTTCCCATATCTCCTCCATGACGAGACATATGCGGCGAAGCGATTCGGCATCACGCCCTACACGATCGAATGGCAACGCGACAGCCGGGCGATGTTCAAGAATTGGCTCGACTGGTGGAACACAGGCAGGATTCCTCTGGATATGGAGCGCTCCGAGGAACTCGCGTCCGACATCATCGTCGCGCTCTCGGGAGGGAAACCGGTCAACGCCATAGTCAACCGGCCCAACCTGCGCCAGATAGCGAACCTGCCGAAGCGTGCCGTTGTCGAATCGATGGCCCTTGTGGATTCGGGAGGAATACATGCCCTTGCAATGGGCGAGCTGCCGCCGGCCGTGGCAAACTTGCTTGAGCGGCATGTGATCAATCAGGAGATGACGCTCGACGCGGCGGTAGGCGGTGACAAACAGGCGGCGCTGCAAGTGCTCCTCAACGATCCGCTTACCCGCGAGTTCGACGATGCGGTGAAAATGCTCGATGAGATGATCGAGGCGACAAAAAAATATCTGCCACAGTTTTTCGGGAAAAGAAAGCGAAAATCGTAAACCCACCCGAATTGTGAGGCAGCAATTCACCACAGAGACACAGAGAACACAGAGAAATGCTATACATCCAGTACTATCCGCTTGATTCCATCCTTTAGTACAGGCACGTTGAAATTCAGGATCAGGCCAAGCCTACGTTGCACTAACCACAGATAAGTAAGCATTTGGGCTTTGTGAATGGGAAGAATCTCATTAACGGATTTTAGCTCAAGGATTATCTCGCCTTCGATCAGAAAATCGATTCGATATCCACATTCCAAGTCTATGCCTTTGTAGTGCAACGGAATCGCTTTTTCAGTTTCAAAATCAATTTCCCGTATAGCTAACTCTCTGGCCAGGCACTTCTGATATGCGCTTTCGAGTAATCCCGGTCCGAGGCTCCGGTGTACCTCGATTGTCGCCCCTATGATCTTATCTGTTAATTCGTTTTCATTCATACTCTGTGTTCTCTGTGTCTCTGTGGTGAAAAAGGCCAGAGCAGCATTCAACTCTGGCCCGTGAATTATCCGAAACTTCTGAAGAACCGCCGGAATGTGTTATATCTCGGCGAGCAGGGCGCGCGAGATGATGAAGCGCTGAATTTCAGAAGTGCCCTCCACAATCCTTAATGCGCGCACGCCGCGATACACGCGCTCGATCGGAAAATCTTTCATGTATCCCATTCCGCCGTGTATTTGCATCGCGATGTCGGCCGCGCGGTTGACAAGCTCGGTGGCGTAGAGCTTGCACATGGCCATCTCCTTCACGGCCATCTCGCCCTGGTCGAGGCGCCACGCGGTGTTGTACACCATGTTCTGGGCGGCGAACAGCTCGGTCGCGATGTCGGCGAGCATCCACTGTATTGCCTGCTTAGAGGCGATCGGTTTTCCGAACTGCACCCTCTGCTTGGCGTATTCGGCCGAGGCCCTTAGCAGCTTATCCGTCATTCCCACCGCGCCGGCCGCTATCGTCAGTCGCCCGCCTCCGAGGAACGTCATCGCGGCGACGAAACCCATTCCGACCTCGCCCAGCACGTTCTCGTTCGGTACGCGGCAGTCCTCGAAAACGAGTTCGCATTGCGCTTCGCCGCCGCCCATTGTGTGCTGGATTCTGCCTATCGAAAAGCCCGGCGTGTCCTTGTCGACGAGAAAACACGTGATGCCGCCGCGTCCGCGCTTTTCCCTGTCGGTCAAAGCGAAAACAATGGCATAGTCGGCGTTCGGGCCGTTGGTGATGAAGTGCTTCAATCCGTTTATCACCCACTCGTCGCCGTCCTTGACGGCGGAGGTCTCGATGCTGGCGGCGTCGGAGCCGGCGTTGGGCTCGGTGAGCGCGAAACAGCACGTTTGTTCGGCCTTGATAACGGGGACGAGATATTTCTGAATCTGTTCCTCCGTGCCGGAGAGAATGATTTTGGATGGCCCCTCGGGTCCTCCAAAGATCGCCTGCGTCAGCGAGCAGAAGTATTTGGATACTTCCTCGCGCAGGATGACCGTGCCGAGGGTGTTGAGGCCGCCGCCCCCGTATTCCTCGGGAAGGTCGATCGCCCAGAATCCGAGTTCGTAGGAGCGCTTGCGAACTTTCTTCAGCAGCTCCTGCGGCGCCCCATCGTCGGGGTCGTATCCGGCCTCCTCTTCCATGGGTATGACTTCTTTCTCGATAAACTTGCGAAGACTGCTGCGCAGCATTTCGATTTCTTCGGGAATGATGAAATCCATCGGTTCTCCTCCGGAAAAAAGACGCCTCTCCCAACGTGAATTCGGCCCGGCACAGGCCCGGATGGCGTTTGGGGCCCTTCGCGGGAAGGAAAGAAAAAGCGCGCGACGGGTTCCGTCCGACAGTCGCGCGCCGGTTCGCTAGGTCACAATGACCGAGTGCTGCTTCGACGCTCCCTGCAGTTTCGCGACGTTATCCTTGAGGCCGCCCATCGCTTCGCCGAATTCGTTCAGGCTATCCTCGTCGGCGTCGGACAGCTCCTCGGCCAGCTCGGCCACGTTCCGGCTCGCCTCGAGCACCAGGTAAGCCGGTGTCATCGCCTTCTTGGTCTTCAGGAAAACCTTTTCCTTGAGCGACTCAAGAAGCTCCGCGACCTCTTCCAGAGTCTTTTTGTGATCGCCGAGGCCTGAGTTGTCCGTCGAATTTACGGAAGACAACGTCTCGCGGCATTGTTCGATGCTATCGAGCACATATTGTTTTGCTTCGGGCTCGCTCAATTTGGATAACCTCCTTTAATGCTGCAATACATACGTTTCTTTGAAAACCCTCTTCGCAGATCGGCGCTCCTGAGAGCTTATGCCCGCGGACTTGTCCTATCAATATTTTATCACAATCGCGGCTATTCCCCCAATGCCTCTTCCATGGCCGCTTTGAGCATCGCGTGGAAGTCGTCGAAGCCGGTGTTCTGATATTTCAGGATGGCTTGCGACTGTTCGGTATCATACCAGTCCAGCCACCCGGGTTTGTCGTAATATGTTTGCGCGTCAAAGGATATATCGAGCGTCTCACAATATCGCCGCGCGTATTCCTCGCCGAGCACCTGCCACGATTTGCCGCCCGCCAGGTTAAAGGCTTTGCCGTGGGCCTCGGTGTTGTCTACAAGGTTGACCATCGCGGTGACAAGATCGTTGAGCGCAACGAACTCGACGCGCTGGCCGGGCATGAACGGCCACGGTTCGGGCGGGTCCAGAAACGCCGGCACGGCTATGCCGGCGATCCGAAGGATGACGTAGGGGATGCCGGCCTCTTTGAGAATTTTCTCGGACTTGATCTTGCTTTCGGGATAGATGTTCAGGGCGCTTTGTGCGTGGTCGACCCTTATGGGCGGCTCCTCTTGCGATGTGTCGCCGTATGTCGAAACGGAGGAGGAGAATATCAGCGGAACCGAGCCGGCCTCGCGGCAGGCGTCGATAACGACCTGTGTCCCGTCGACGTTCACGGCCATCGTCAGGGATCGGTCTTTTTCGCTGATGGGCGGCAGGACGGCCGCCAGGTGGAAAACGGTCGAGCAGCCGCCGACGGATTTCTTTATTAGCTCGGCGTCGCGAATGTCTCCCTTGATGACCTCGAAGCCGTCCTCATCCTCGAAAAAGGAAAAGTCGGCCGCCTCGATGTCCATGACCCGAACGAGGTGCCCCTGCTGCCTGAGGCCGAACGCCGTGTTGGCGCCCAGCCGGCCCGCGCCTCCGGTCACAAGAATAGTCGCCACTTTTCTTATTCCTTTCGGTCCGTCTTCGGCTGGGGCGAAATGCAGGAGAGTCTGCGCCCGTGCGCACCCAACTCTGCAGCTATTGCTTACCTCCCGATATCGGCATGAGAAAATGGATTTCCTCATGGCCTGCCAGCGGCGCGTCGAGCTCGTCGATGTCGCCGTTTGAGCCTATCGCGGAGATTGGTTTCCTGAATTCGCTCTTGTCGGAGTCCCAGCACCTTTCGGGCAGCTTGTCGCCGTATCGGCCGGCGATTTCCGCGAGCAGGTCGCCGTAGCAGGCGCCGTCGGCGAGATCGATCTCGACCGATTCGGCGCCGGTATAGTTGGAAAGCATGCCCAGGAAATTTACCTTAACCTTCATCGTTGGTTTATACGTTGTGCGGGGACGCCGTGAAATGGCGTCCCCGCATTCATTCTCATCACTCGAGCGCTCTCCCGCCTGCCGGGAGAGTTCTCGAATCAATGGAGGTCGTCGATTGCGAACTCGAGGCCGAGTTCGGCCAGCTTCTTCTTTGTGGGTATTCCATCCTTGTTCCAGCCACGGACGGCATAGAACTCGACCAACTGGGCTTCCAGGTTGGCGACCTTGCCCGCGTGGCTGCCCTCGGTTGTCGGAGTCAGCAACCGCTCCGGCAGGATGTCGTCTTTTGCGGTTACGCCGCATCTGACGTTGAACGCCCGCTGCAGGGTGCTGATCCGGTCCGCGATGAGCGGGATGTCTTTCGACCTGTATAGCGTGCCGGTGGTCGCGCCGAGCAGGTGCACAATGTGGAAGGGCGCCAGGCCGAGCCCGCAGAACTGGCAGACAACGAGCGAGTTGATGACCGACATCTGATCCTGGGCGGCCTTGGCGTTGACGCCTTTGCCCTTCTTGTCGAAGCGTCCCCCCTTGTATGTCGCGCCGTACTCGGGCGCGATGATACCCATGTCGTAGATAAAGGCGGCTCCGTGCAAATGACAGGCGCCGCGCGGACCGGTCGCGTAGGTGACGGCCATGCTATGGAACGCGCGCGGGTCGTGCATCGGCACTTCCATTCCCTTGACGTGGATCGCGTATTTCTCGGTCCCTTTGCCGAGCTGCTCGGATGCGCGTTTGACGCCCTGTCCCAAGAGCTTGCCGAGACCCTTCGCCTGGCCGATCTGGTGTGTCATCTCGATGATGGCGTCGACGTTGCCCCAGGTGAGCTCGACGCCGCCGGTGTCCTCCTTCGTGATGACGCCGTTTTCGTATGCCTCCATCGCGAACGCGATGGCGCATCCCGCCGAGATCGTGTCTATCCCGTAGGAGTTGCAGAGCTCGTTCAGGTGGCAGATGGATTCGAGGTCGTCGTTCAGCAGCATCGAGCCGAACGAGCCGAGAGTCTCGTATTCGGGGCCGGGGCCCTCCATCTTGTATGGGCCCTCCTCGATCTTGACCCAACGCGAGCACCCGATGGGGCAGGCGTAGCACGGCTTGTGCGGGCGCAGGATCGTGTCGAGCATTCTCTTTCCGCCGATCTTGACGCAGCCTTCTTTCCAAAGGCCTTTCTGCCAGTTTTTGACGGGGATGTCGCCGGTCACCCAGGCGGTATCCATACTGGCGGCCGTGCCCAGAGTGCGCATGGGTTCGAGCAGCGGGTTCGTGGAAAGTTCCTGGGTGAATTTCTTGGCCATCTCGCCGACGATATCGGAATCGGCGAGCTGCACTTTCTTTTTGCCGCGGACGGCGATGGCCTTGAGGTTCTTCGAGCCCATCACCGCGCCGACGCCTGCGCGTCCGGCGGCGCGACCCTCGTCGTTCATCACGGCGGATATGAGCACCTTCTGCTCGCCGGCCTGCCCGATGCACAGGACGCATATTCTCTTGTCGCCCAGTTCCTCTTTTATCGCTTGCTGGGTCGCGTAGCTGTCTTTTCCCCACAGATGCGAGGCGTCGCGCAGCTCGACCTTATCGTCCGATACCCACAGGTATACGGGCTTATCGGAGGCTCCTTCGGCGATTATGGCGTCGTAGCCGGCCTTTTTGAAGTCGACCGCCCAGTAGCCCGCCGAGCTTGCGTCGGCCCATACGCCGGTAAGCGGCGACTTGGTGCAAACCTCGTAGCGGCCGCTGGTGGGGAACTTCGTGGCCGTAACCGGGCCCGTGAAAAACGCGATCTTGTTTTCCGGTCCGAGCGGGTCGGCCGATGGGGGTACCTCGTCGTAAATCATTTTCGTGCCCAGTCCCGCGCCCCCGATGTAGGCGTGGGCATCGTCCATATTGAGGTCTTCTATTTCGACCTTTCCCTCAGACAGTTTCGCTCTTATGAGCTTTCCCATGTACCCCAACGCCATTTCCTCTTACCTCCTCAAGGTTGACCTCTTTCTCTCTCTTGAAACCGCCCTTGGGCAGCACGTGTTGCACCGCGTATTTCGAGCGCAACCTCATCCCGATCGGCTGCATAGTGGGCAGGAACGGGAGCACGTTCTCCGGCTGGGGTACCGTGATAAGCTCGTATTCCTTCGTACCCAGCCCGATTTTCTGGGCGGTATTGGGCTGTATCATCTCGTCGACCCCGACGAACGAGCCGCATGAGGTGAGCTTGCGCACTCCTGGTTCCATGACGCCCTTGTCTTCGGCCATCGAGCCGGGTATGCCGTATGACGCGGTTGCCATGTCGAGGCCGGCAACGTCTATGGCTACCGGATCCTTTGACGCGAAAACGCCAAGATTGGGAAGGAACGCCCTGTCGCTGAAGCTCACGCAGTCGCACCACGGCGACATGTCGATCGCCATGTTTATGAAGCCGACCTTGCCGGGCTTGAAGGTCTTCATCGTGGCCAGGGCGCTGTCGGCCATGGCGGCGGCTGAGACGTCGAAATGGTCGTCGGGGAAGAATCCCACGCCGCACATCACGAGCACTCCGAAGCACGACTGGCAGCCGGTGCATTTTTCCCGTTCCCACGTAATGCCGTCTTCTGTGACGTGGAGCGAGTCCTCCGGACAGATGGTGTTGCACAGCGTCATGCTGGGACATTCGGCCCCTTTGCAGAGTTGCGGATAGAACGGCCGCTCGGCGAGGCTGTACTTGGGGTGAAGCCCCATGTGCAGGTTATATTTGCCGCGTTTCGAGGCGCAGCCGACGCCGATGTTCTTGATGGAGCCGCCGTATGTGCCCATCGGGTGTCCTTTGAAATGCGTGAGCGCGATCATCGAGTCGGCCATCGCGATTGCCGAGGCTATATACTGCTCCTTGAGTATGAAGCCCTCCGGCAGGTCGACCCTGACGTCGTCGGAGCCGAGAAACCCGTCGCCGATGACAATCGGGCATCCGAGTGTGGCGGGCGTGAACCCGTTGCGGTGGATTGTGTTGAGGTGGTCGAGCGCGGTTGCGCGATGGGCGAAAGGCGTGTAGGGCAGGGTGGTCGTGTCGACGACCATGGGATCACCACCAAGCTCTTTCACCTTGTCCACGAGCGCCCTCACGTATACGGGGCGCAGGTAGGCGGTATTGTTGTACTCGCCCATATGCAGCTTGATCGCCACGACGTCGCTTGGTGCGATTGTGTTTTGAAGCTCTGCGGCCTCAAACACAGTCAGCATCTTTGCGACAAGGCTGTCCTGTATTGCCTTTGCGCGATCGTCCATGTAGTAAACCTTCGATGCCATGATGAACCTCCGTGAATTGAGAAGTTTACTCCTCCTTCATTGATAAGCTGTTCATAGGGATTTGCTTCGCTTTAGGCGGGGAAAAAATCCCAAGAATACTATATCAGATTCATTGGATGATTTCAATTCATTTTGCGGTGGTTTAGGGCATGGTTTTCAAGAATGGGACATCTCCCAACCGTGCCCGCAATTGCAAGGCTGTCGCTCGGGCGCGCGCTATCGGCCTTCGAACTCGGGCCTGCGTTTCTCATTGAAGGCGCGGACGCCTTCTTTTTGGTCTTCGGTCGCGAAGAGCATCGCGAAGGCTTCGCGCTCTAGCGCGAGCGCCGACTGCAGGTCTCTGTCGGCCCCCATGTTCATGACCGTCTTGGCGAGCCTGAGGCCGAAGGGTGGCCGGTCGACGAGCTTGGCGGCCAGTTTGTTCGCCTCTTCGAGGAGGCTCTCCGCCGGGACGACGGCGTTGACGAGCCCGAGCCTCAGGGCTTCGTCGGCTCCGATGTTCTCGCCCACCATGATGAGTTCTTTCGCCTTTGTCATCCCAATGAGTCGCGGGAGCCTCTGCGTGCCGCCGGCGCCGGGTATAAGGCCTACGCGGATTTCGGGCTGCCCGAACTTGGCCGTGTCGGCGGCTATTCTCAGGTCGCAGCACATGGCCAGCTCGCATCCGCCGCCGAGCGCATACCCCGCGATCGCCGCTATGACGGGCTTTCCTATCCGCTCGATGTAGTCGTAGGGGTTTTTTGCGGCGAACCGCATTTTGAACGCCTGCACCACGCCGGGCGCGGCGGCGTCCATCGCGCCAAGGTCGGCTCCCGCTGCGAACACGTTGTCGCCGCCCGTGATGATGATGGCGCGCACCGAGTCGTCCCCTTCGGCTTTGGCGAGCGCGTCATAGAGTTCCTCGATTAATTCGGGGCTGAGGGCATTCAGTTTTTCGGGTCGGTTAAGCGTGATTGTTGCGATTCGATCGCTCTTTTTATAGATGATGGTCTTGTATGCCATTTTCGATGCGGCTCCGGGACGCAAACTGCGGCCCGCTCGCGCCTGCGGCCGTGCCTTCGAGCGATATGATTGGGCGGGGGTGTGGGTTTGGGCAATAAAAAAAAGAGCCTGAGGGGAAGCACGAAGCTTCCCCTCCGCTCCCCCATTCGTTGTTACAGGAACAACGTTTTCAGCTTCATCGCGAGGCTCATGTCGCCCTTGACCTTGAGTTTGCCGCTCATGAAGGCCATCTGGCCGTCGAGCTTGCCATTAAGGATGTCGAGCCAATCGCCTGCGGCCACGGTTATCGTGATGTTGGGCGAAGCGTGCTCGCCTTCGCTCACATTGCAGGCGCCATCGGCGATCTCGGCGTTCCATTTGCCGCCGCCGTCACCGGTGACGTCCCACTGGTAGACCGCCTTCATGCCTGCCGCCTTGTCAGAGTTGAAATTACCGGGCATAGCATCGAAGCTTTCCTTGACTGAATCTGCCATTCGAGTTCACCTCCTTTCGTACTCAAATCTTTCCCACGGGCTGTTTTGCCGCCCCCTTTGGGCCTTCAAAAGCCGCGGGTGCTTTGGAGTTCAGGGCGCCGGGCTCGACCTCACCCATCTGTTCGCCCCCTTTCCAAAAATCTGTTTGCCGTCCAGCGGTCGGCGCATCAGCATCTTTGCGGGCGGGCAATTCCTGTCTGTAGCGGGTGGATAAATCGCGGAATTCATCGTGTTTGTCGTAAGGCGTGCTTATAAATGCGATGTCGGAGGTGTCGATTATGTCGCAGACCTCTTTTATCTTGGTCGTCTCAGAACGGGCGACCGGCATTTGCGCTCCGGAGAGCGAGGTGAGATTTTTCGCCATGTTGGTCATTCCGGCCTTTTTCCGATCCGAGTCGCAAAACACCCGAAGGCGGCAGAGATGGGGAGATTTATTTTTAATTGGCCAGTCAGTCAACCATACGGGCTAAAATATATCATAAGCTCGACATCTTGTCAAGCCCTTTTTGGCGGCGCTCGCTCCATTCACGGGCCCGGTTTGACCGAGGCGAAAATCGGCACGATCAATTCCGCGCCGGTGGTGGTGATGACGAGCTTGTTTTCGACTTGTCTCACGCCCTGTGCGGGATGGGATGTCACCGTTATCTCGTATTTTGTTCCGGGGTCGATCGTCGACCAGTCGGCCCGGAAATCGGGGTCGGAGATGGAAAGCGATATGATTTCGAATGGTGTTGCGGCGCTGGAAAGGACCAGCCTTCTTTTCAGCGGCTCGCCGGGAGTGACCGAGCCAAAATTGATTGTCCGGGGAGTGACGGATATGGAGCCTTTGACTGTGCCTTTAACCTGCAGTTCCATTTTCTTGTAGTTCTTATATATTTCCTCCTCAGGGTCTCTTGAGCGCCCTTTGGGTCTGTAGTTGCCGTAATTGGTAAATATGGTCACGAGTTCGTCGAATTTGCCTTCCGGCATGTCCGGTGCGATCGTGATCGCGAGCGCGTACCCTTTTTGTTCGTCTTCGAGCGGCGAGGTGGTGACCGATATACGGGGCGAGGAAGTCTCTATTTTTCTGATTATCAAGCTTTGGGCGCCTTCCTGTAGTAGCCTTGCCTCGGCGGATGCCGATTGACCGGCCTGAACGTTGGGCATGTGGATGGCCTGCGGCTCGATCCGGGCGATGTCAATTATGTTTGCGACGACGGTCAGCGGAACGCTTGGCTCGTCGGGATCGTTTGTCACGATGTTTAGCGTTTTGGTCACTTTATAGCCCGCATACTTGTACGCCTCGAGCTTTGCTAGTATTTCGGCGGAATCGCCGGGGACGATTTCATATTTTGTAGCTTGCGCGGTAAGGCATAGGCAATTGGTCTCGATATAATGGATTTTGAGCGTATCGTCCCCGAGGTTCTGGAATTTGAAAGAGTAGTCGCGCCATTGATTTCGGGCCAGCCTGCCGAGGTTGACCCCCTTGATGTCAAAGCTTATATCCGGGCCGATGCTTTTTTTGCGGGACCGATCTGTTGGATACTCCACGATGTCGGCTTCCAGGTCGATCGGCATCCTGGGTTGGACGGAATCGTTGCTCAGGATGTGTCCGGTTTCAGAAATATGGCCCGAGAACTCGCGGATGTTCATTGTTATTCTCAGCGTGGCCTTTGCGTCTGCGCTGATGCTTTTTCGGGGTATGAGCATGTAGCTGAACCCCTTGGGAAGCTCGACGGCATCGATTTCAATCCGTTCTTTGCCAAGGTTAGCGAGTGTCAGCGAGGCGTTGTGGAACGCAATGGGGTCGCTCGCGTTTATCGTGCCGAAGTCGGCTTTTTCAGGTTCGATCGACAGGCGGGCGCCTTCGGAGGCGGGCTGTTTGGAACACGAGATCAAAAGCAGGCAGACCGCGGACGCAGTCCAGAGACTGCGGGACAGAAATGAATATAATGAATATGATGTATGAAAGCGCATAATCGACGTGATTGGGAGGATGTTGTATTATTAAAGGGATCTGATTTAAATTCTAACACAGTCCCGGTATGCTGTCAACATGCGCAACGGGCCATGTCGGAGTGTGCTCGCGGGCGCGGAGCCCGTTTTGAAAACAGCGCGCTGTCGGCGAGAATCGAAGCGGCCGCGCATACAAAAGCGGGGGAACCGCCAACATCGGCCGCTCCCCCGTGATTGAGGCCGCAGATCATTGTCCGAGAGCCGTGACTTGGTTGATGATCGAGATGTAGGGCCAGAAGAAAGACAGTGTCAGAAAGAGGACGACGAGTCCGAGCCCGAGTATCATCACGGGCTCGATCAGCGACTTGAGAGTGTTTATCGATGTTTCCGCTTCCTGCTCGAATATCTTCGCCATCTGTCGGGAGATCTTGTCGAGGGAGCCCGCTTCCTCGCCCGTTGCGAGCATGTCCGTGACGATGGGCGGGACAACCTTGGAGCGCCTCAGCGGCTTTTCCAGTCCTTCCCCTCGCTCGATCGAATCGCGCACCTGCTGGAGATCCTCGGCGAAAGCGGCGTTTCCCACCGCTTCTTTTGTGAGTTCGAGGGTTTCGAGTATGGATATCCCCGCGTTCAAGAGCGTGGCAAAAGTGTGGGCGAAGTCTGCGACGACCGTCTGCGTTATGATTCTGCCGAAAATGGGGATCTTTAATTTCCAGCGGTCAAGATTCAAGCGTCCGCCGGGCGTGCGCCCGTAGGCGATAACGAACCCGCCGGCGCCTGCAATAATTACAAGCCAGAGCCACCAGTATTTCACCAGGCCATGTCCAAATGCGAGCGCTATTCTGGTTATGGCGGGCAGTTGGATATTAAATTGGGAGAATATCGACTCGAATTCCGGCAGCACCCACACGAGAAACAGTATGAGCACCGCGATGCTTGCGGAGAATATCACCACCGGGTAAGCCATGGCCGACCTGATCTGTCTTTGCAGCAGAGCTTTTTTCTCGCGGTAATCCGCGAGGCGAGTGATGATTTCGGTCAGTGTGCCCGATGATTCGCCGGCTTTGATTATGCTGACAAAGAGGTGGTCGAAATATTTGGGATGGCTGGCCATCGACTGCCAGAGGGTGTTGCCCGATTCTATTCTTTGGGCGACGTCTTTCAGGACGTTATCAAAAGCCTTGTTGGAAACTCGCGAAGCCAGCGTGTTGATGGCCCGCAACAGGGGCACCCCGGCTTCCAGAAGCATCACAATCTGGCGCAGAAACGACGTGACTATCGCGTCCGGAATTCGCGGCGCACCGAGCGATATGCCAAGGATTTTGTCGAAGACGGATTCTTCCTTCATAGGGCTGGGCGGTTCGTCGTCGAAACGGACCTGCGCGCCGCCGCCCCCACCCGCCGCGTTCACATTTTGAGACTTCTCAGGCCTGTTGTCTTGTTCTGCCATTGCCACCTTTCCTCCCGTGGGTTTTCCCGGCAGCGGCACCGACACCCGCGTTGCGGGCGGGATGCCGTACACGCGCCCAATCGCCTTTCAAAGGCGGGATCTCCGACTCTTTTTCTATTCCCGACTCTCTTTCTCTTGTTGCGGGATCGTTTCTCAGCTTGCTTTCTTAAAAACTCAGAACCCTGAATATCTCATCCACGGTTGTTGTTCCGTCGAGTATCTTTTCGACTCCCTTTTCAAATAGGCCTTTCATGCCCTCGGATCGCGCTTTTTTTGTCATTTGCTCCATTGTTTTTTCGGTAAGGATCGCCTGTTTGATCGCGGGTGAAATGACCAGCAGCTCATAAACGGCCGTTCTGCCCAGATAGCCGGTGTGGTTGCACGCATCGCAGCCCACTGCGCGATAGATTGTGTTTTTGGCGCCTTTTATGCCCATTTCCCGGAGTATTTCGGGTTCTGGAATGTGTTCCTCTCGACATTCGAGACATAGTCTCCTGACGAGTCTCTGGGCGAGGATGCAGAGGATCGAACTTGTGATGAGAAACGGGCGAAGGTTCATATTTATGAGTGTGTTGATGGCGTCGGGGGCCGTGTTGGCGTGTATGGTGCTGAACACTCGGTGTCCGGTCATGGCGGCCCTGATCGCGATCGACGCCGTATCCAGGTCGCGGATCTCGCCGACGAGGATAGTGTCCGGATCCTGGCGCAGCGATGCGCGCAGGGTGCTCGCGAACGTCAGATCTATCGCCGGATTGACCTGTACCTGGTTGATGCCTTTAAGCTGGTATTCGACCGGGTCCTCCAAGGTGATTATGTTATAAGTGCGATAGTTTATCCTGTCCAGCGAGGCGTAGAGCGTGGTGGTCTTGCCCGAGCCCGTCGGGCCGGTCACGAGAGTCATTCCCTGCGGTTTTGTGATAAGCTCCTCATATTTCAGGCGGTCGACCTTATCCATGCCCAGTTCGGCCAATTTGGGGATTCCCCCGCTCGAGTCAAGCACGCGAAGAGTCAGCTTTTCCCCCCTGAACGTCGGAAGCGCGGCCACGCGCAGGTCGAAGCGTCTTTCGCCGATGCTCATGGAGATGTGTCCGTCCTGCGGCCTGCGCGTTTCGGAAATGTCCATGTCGGCGAGAATCTTAAGGCGGGCGATGACGTTGGGCTGGACCGACTTGGGGATTTCCAACACGTCGTGCAGCATTCCATCCACCCGGAGGCGTGCGATAAGGCCGGTCTCGGCCGGGTCGAAATGTATGTCCGTGGCGCGGGCGTTTACGGCTAGGTCGATTACGGCCGAAACGAGCATGACCGGCTGCACGTTTTGCAGGGAGCCTCCGATCTGTTGCATGAGTTGCTGCTGCAGGGCCTCGCCTGCGGCGCCGGCCTTTTGCTCGAGCAGTTGTTCTTTTTCGAGCCGCTGCTGAATCTCGTCTTTAGTATTCTCTTCTTCAACCGCCACGGCGTTTTCTGCGGTATCCTTCATGATCTTCTACCCCTGAAAGTCAATGTCCCAAAAGCCTCTCATGTCACCGGCTTCAGGAACTTTCCCAGGATATGATTCTCACGTTTCGATCGTTATCGCGGTGCAAGACCACAGTTATCTTCTTGTTGCTTATGAGCCGGGTTCCCTTGAATACCGACCCGACAGACTCAACCCGGAAAATACTCGAGTTGGTTCTTATCAACGCAATCGCGGGCGCGGTCATCACACGGGTAAGGCCGGGCACTTTTGCCAGATGCTTGGCGCGGACGAATACGCGGTCGTCATCTGTGCCTTCCATCCCGTCGGCGCCCTTGCGGAATTCAACGACGAGCCCGGCGGCCTCGGCGTCCATTCCCGAAAAGGCGGCGATGACATCTGCGTTCGCGGTATTGATGTTGACTTTGCCGTCACCGAGTGTCGTGCCGAGAGTGGTGATCCGCGACAGCGCATCCGCCGAAAGGACGGCGCCGCTTAGATCCTTGATGTTGAAGCCATTGCCGGATGAACGGTGCTTGACCACGGCGGCGAGGGCCTCTTTGTCGCCTCCGAGTATCGCGCCCAGCATTTGCGGCGACGCCTTCATTACATTTATGCGTGCCGCCTCGTCGGTAACAGTGAGGGTGTAGCCGCCTTCGCCGAGAGGAGTTATTTCGGGAGACTCACCCGTCCACCATGAGTCGCCGAAAGAGTCGGTCTGTGGAGAATCGCTCTTGAGGCGCGAAATAGCGTCCTGCACGCCGGCGACGGCGAGATAGTGAGCCTTGAAATCCTGCGCATCCTTAAATGAATAAGCCGACTGAAGCCTCATGTGAGCGGAGAAGACGCTTGAGATGAGCCCCAGGATGACCAATACTCCCAACGCGGACAACATGGCGACCCCTTTTCGGCTTGTTACTCTCAAGCTCGCTTCTCCTTATATGTTTTCCCGCCGCGATGGAATGTTGACGATGGTTGTAAACGATTTGGGCCGAGGAGATATGTCTCCGAGCACGAAGATTGTGATTCTCACCGCCGCGGGCAGGCTGTCCGCCTTCTTTTCCGATGTAGGTGGCCATTCCTCCGTCCAGGCCGCAGGCTCGACCGAATCATCGAGATAGCGGAAATCCAGGCCCATTATCCTTCCGGCGACGGTTTCATGGATGCCGGTCTCCGAGCCCGCCCCGACGAACAGGCGATGTTCGACAAGTCCTTTCAGGGTTTCTCCCTTCTCGGGGGTCAGGTCCAGGCGGTAGGAGACTTCCTGCACCGAGCGAACGTGGGAGTAGCCGGTGTCCAGGACGGGAAAGCTCAGATCGTCGGCGGGTATCATGACCCCGCCCGCTTCAAAGGAGGCGCTGCGTCCGACAAACGGCGCGCCCGATTCGAGCGCAGCCGGATATGTCCGTCTTATCATGTCCGACATGCGGAACAGGGCCTTGCGGGCATTCGGATAGCGCTCCGTCATGTTTCTCATCTGCGAGGTCACTCGCACGGATTGTATGACGCTGGGGACCGCGATAGCCATGAATATGCCAAAGATCGCGATTACGACAAGGAGTTCGACCAGTGTCATTCCGTCGTTTTTTTTCTCTCGCAATCGCATTTCGCTCTTTCTCGCTCCCACTCCTCGGCGCCCGCCTCAGGGAAGCGCCACTGCGCTGGAAACCCTGAGTTTCTCTTTGCCCCGCATGACCTCGACCGAACCGTCGGACAGAGACAGAGTGTGAATATATGTAAAGTGTTCCCGGTCGTCGGAAACGTGGAAGTCCTCGATGGGTTCGGAACTCTTCTCCTCTTTGATTCTCTTGTCTACCACGTAGATGTATAGCGTCAAGCCGAGCAGCTTCGGATCGTTCTGCGATGGAGCAACCTCTGCCACCCACCTGAAGGGGTCGATG